>CALUWL010000032.1 GCA_944324445.1 Candidatus Gastranaerophilales bacterium
TAATAAAAAATAATCATTTAGAATTAGTACATTTGTATAAATTTACTAAAGTTAATATAGTTAATAAGAATTAATATCAAAATAATTCATCTGTAAATTTTTGGTTTATAATATAAATCAATTATTTATATAATTTTATTATTTTTGATATAAAATGTTTGTATGGATGAGAAGAAAAAAGTTTTATTTGACCCCGGATATGCGCCTATTGTAATTGATTCAATTGGTCAGGTCGGATACACTTACTATATGTTTTCGGCTATTCCGAATTTAAAATTAAAACGTCTAAATTTTCCGATGACTTTTAATAAAATAGAAAAATTGCTTAAAGTGAATGTTTCTTTTTATTTGGGCTGTTTAATGTGGGCGAGTGTGATTTCAAATTGCGATGATTGCGAAATTGAAGGAAATAAGCTCTTAGGAGAAGATGCTAAAGAAGAAGAATACACAAGCGAGATTAATTTTTTGATTAATTTTTTGGAAAAAGATTTTCCCCGTGATTGCAAGTATTTTATGAACAAAAATTATTCGCCTGATGAAAAATATTTGACAATTTTAAAAACCTACAGAGATTTTCTGATTATAAATAGCGGTTTTGTTGCTTGTTCAAATACAAATCAGATAAAATTACCTGAAAATATTAAAAAATTAAATAATGAAAATATTGAAAAAATTAAAATTGAAATTCAAAATTCAATTGATATCAAAGATTTATCAAAGCTTTTTGAATTTTATGATTTAATTTTTTAAATTTTTTATTACTTTTACTATTTTAAACTCATATCCATCAGGTTTATTTAGGTTTGCTGTATAAATAGATGAAATAATTACCATAAAAAATGATATTATAAAACATACTGCAATTATTTTTTCTTTTTTAGTCATTTTAATCACCTTTTTGAATTGATTTATTCATCCACTCTTGCGCCCTTGCACCATATAAAATTTTACCATCTACTCTAATTCCATAGCCGAAGGGGTCTTCACCTTTATTTATACCGTCAATATCCATACAAAATGTTTTATATATGCCGATTGGTGTAATGAAATATTCATCACAGTTTTTGGCTGTATTTCTTATTTTAAACAAACCTTTTACGCCACAGCTCATCTCTCCGTTTTCATATTTTACGTCCGAGAAAGGATCATTATAGACATATTGAATTCCAAAAGGAGTCCCTGGAGAGGCTTCATAATAAACTATTCCATCAGCCATTATAATTTCTTCTCCCACAAATTCGGCGGCTTTTTTGCATATTTCATCAGGAGTTTTTTTGGCGTCTAATATTCCATTTTCGCCCATATCTTCGTTATTCCAGTCAGCTGCAATATGTGAATAAGAGTAGTTTTTGTAAGTTGAACAATCTACATTTTTTACTGAGATAATATTTGCAAAAGTTTCACATAAATATTTTTTATTGTCGTCTGTTGAATCGTCTAAAATTACCCCATCTGCCCTTATGCTTAAATCCCCGTTTGCATAATATTCATCAGAATTAACAAGTTCCCTTATAACAGTTCCTAAAGTATTATTTCCCTTTTTAAATTTCATAACGTTTTCATCGGGTGCATTGTGGATTGCAACAGGCAATAATATCGCGGTAATTACCCCGATTATTACCAAAACAATCATAATTTCAGCTAATGTAAAAGCTTTTTTCATTTATTTTCCAATATATTAAACTACTTAATATTTAAAATTATATAGATTTAATATATTTATTCAATAGGTTAAATAGATTAAATATTATATTAAATCTATTTGTTAATATATAAAAATAAAAATATAATTTCATTTATGGCTTTGAAAAAAAATCAATTAGGTATTCAAATAGGCAAAAAAATTCAATTTTTAAGAAAGCAAAAAGGATATAGTCAGGAAAAATTTGCTGAAGCAATTAATATCGCAACAACATCTTTGAGTTATATTGAAACAGGAAGAGGGTTTATGACCCTTGCTACATTGCAGAAAATATGCGAAGTGCTTGAAATTGAACCTGTGGAAATTTTTCAGTTTATTTCAATTAAAACTGCTGATGAGATGTATGAATATATTTTATATAAATTGAAAAATCTGAAAGATAATCCCGAACAATTAAAATTAGCATATGAGCTTTTTAAAAACATTGTCTAAAATTAGAAGAAGTCGGGGTTTTGAATTAAAACCTGCTCATTTAAAGCGTCAAAGATGTAACACCACGGTAGCAGGAAACACCCGACTTCAATTATATTTTAGTTTGTTTTTATATAAAAAACATTACCTTAAAGTTTAATTAAAAGCTTCTTAATTGAAGTGCCTGCGCTATATGAGAAATTTCAATGTTTTCTTTTTCTTCTAAATCCGCTATTGTTCTTGAAATTTTAAGAATTCTATCAAACGCTCTTGCGGAAAGATTAAAACTTACTATTGCGTTTTTTAGGAATTGTTTTGTAGTATCATCAATTTTACAATATTTTTTAATTAATTTTGAATTAAGCTCTGAATTGGTTAAAATACCTTCGTTTTTATATCTTTCCATTTGAATTTTTCTTGCTTTTATTACTCTTTTTCTTATGGTTTCAGAAGGTTCAGAAGGTTGAGAACTATCTAAAAGTTCGTTTTCATCCAATCTTTGGATTTTGATTTGTATATCAATTCTATCTAAAAGCGGGCCTGATAGTCTTTGGCGGTAGCGATTTATTTGATATTCTGAACATGTACATTGTTTTTTGCTATCGCCTAAAAATCCGCACGGACAAGGATTCATTGCACCTAAGAGTATAAAATTAGCTGGATATTGAATGCTGTTTTGAGCTCTTGAAATTGTAATCACATTATCTTCTAAAGGTTGCCTTAAAACTTCAAGGGTTTTTCTTGGAAATTCAACCATTTCATCTAAAAAAAGCACTCCTCGATGAGCAAGAGTAATCTCCCCCGGTTTTGGGTTCGAGCCTCCGCCTATAATTCCCACTGCGCTTGCGCTGTGGTGAGGCGAGCGGAAAGGTCTTGATGTAATTAGAGGTTTTGATCTATCTAAGAGTCCTGAAATTGAATATATTTTTGTAAGTTCAATTGCTTCTTGTTTTGTAAGCGGCGGCAAAATTGACATAAAAGCCTTGGATAGCATAGTTTTTCCTGCCCCGGGTGAACCTGACATCAAGACATTGTGCGCTCCTGCAGCGGCAATTTCAAGAGCTTTTTTTGCTATTTGCTGACCTTTTACGTTTGCAAAATCAATATTAAATTCTTCTTTTTTATCTAAAAAGTCTTCAACATTTTGTTTAAGAGTTTTTAAATTGCTTTCACCGTTTAGATAAGAAACAACCTGAGAAAGGTTTTGCGCTCCTAGTGTTTCTATTTCATCAATAAAACTTGCTTCTTTAAGGTTTTCATAAGGAACTATGGCTTTTTTAATTCCTAAATCAGCTAATCCGCAGATAATAGGTAAAATTCCGTTTACCGCTCTTAAAGAACCGTCCAGTGAAAGCTCGCCGATGAATACGATTTCATCTTTTTTAAAATCTTTTATTATGTTTTCTTTTAACAAAATTCCAATTGCCATAGCAAGGTCATAGCTTGAACCTTCTTTTTTGATGTCCGCCGGAGCAAGATTGATTACAACTTTTGTTTGCGGAAAGGAAAAAGATGAATTCTTTATTGCAAGGCGCAGTCTTTCTTTTGCTTCTGATATTGCGGTATCGCCTAATCCTATTATTGAAACTTGCGGGATTGAATTTATTGTATCTACTTCGACGTTAATTTCAAAAACATCCAGACCGATAATTGCCGCACTTTTAACCGTTATTGCCACTATATTTCCTCTTGTTCGCTACTAGGGATTAGTTTTAACAGTTTTGTGTTTGCAATTTCAAAATTTGGATTTAAGCTTAGTGAGGTTTTATAGAATTGAATAGCGTCATTATTTTTGTTTATTGCTTGATTGTATATTCCGCAAAGATAATAGTAGTAGTAATTTTTTTCAAGCGTAAAAGATGCGTTATAAATTAAACCTTTTGCAAGTTGATAGTTTTTATTTTTCAAATAAAGCTCTATAAGCTCACCCAATGCTTTTTCGCACATAGGATTGATTGTTAGTGTTTTTTTAAGAAAATCTTCTTTTAAAATATCATTTTTTTGTGCAATGCTTATAGCGCTTTTATAATATGCGGGGTATTCGTTTTGAGGCATTTTATCAATTTTTTGTTCAAGTTTTTCAAGTTCTTTCGGGTTTTTTGCATATTGTCTTTGCGCAACAGCCAGTTTTACAATTGTTTCGTAGTTATCTTTGTCTTTGGATAAAGCTTTTTTATACATTTTGACTGAATTTTTGTAGTCCCCGTGGATATACCTTATATCACCAAGCCCGATAAGGGTTTCAGGGTTGTTTTTATTTTCTTTATATGAATTAATAAAGTAAACATTTGCTCTTTCGATATTTTTTAGTGCGAGTTCGCTCTTTGCATAAAGAGTCATTATTTTATCGTTATTTTTATCAAAATTCAGAATATTTTGACAATCTTTTTTGGTTTTTTCAAAATTACCTTCAAGAAAACTTTTTTTAGCGATGTAATATTTTTTTTCTTTTTCATCTTTTGTTGTGTTAGCTAAAACCGTTAATTTTAAAATTTCAATTTCATCTACAAAATCAACCGTAAGCTTTGTTTTTTCGAGTTTTTCAATTGCATTTTGGGCATCTTTATATTTTTTTGCATTAATGAGTGTGTTTATTTTGAAAACTTGATATGAAACATTATCAGGATTGAGCGAAATTGCTTTATTTATGGCGCTAATTGCCTGATTATATCGTTTTAGCTCAAGATATGCTTTTGCAGATGTGTATTGAGCAAAATCATTTTTTTGGAATTTTTCTTTATTGCTCATTAGTTCATCAATTGCTTCTTGGGCTGTGTTTTCAAAATATATTCCGCTATATAGTTTTGCAAAATAAATTTCATCTTCTTTTGTCAGTTGAGTTTTTGGCTTATAGCTTTTTTCAAGATTATTTATGTTTTCAAAGAATTGATTTTTGTAGACAATTTTATCAATTGCTTTATCCCCAAGCGAGAAAAAGCCGATTTCATAGAAAATCTTTGACAAAGCTATTAAAGAAGAATCGTTATCAATTTGTTGAATTAATTTTAAATATTCATCATAAGCAACGGATACATTACCTTGGTTGAATTTTTGAGTTATTGAGATAAAATCTCTTCTTATTTTTGCTTTTTTATCCGCAATGTTTTCTTGGGGTTTTGTTTCGTTGCTTAAAAAAGTATCCACAATATTTGCTAAATTAAAATAATTAGAATTCGGGTTTGGTTTATATTCATGATGTATTTCAAAATCTTCAATCGGTTTTAAAAGGTCATCTTGAGCTTGAGCAGACGGTATGAAACCAAACAGCACCATTACAGAGAACAACGCTAAAATTGAGCTTGTTCTTTTAGTTTTCTTGTATTGTGTAGTGATAGTATTTGTTAAATGTATCAATTAACCTCAACTCACCTTCAGTGATAACTTCTCTATCTTTTAATAGGATACCATATAATTCGCCTAAATTAAACTCCCTTAATAAAATTTCTTCATCTTTTAGGTTGCAATTTGAACTGCTTAAGATTACGTTTAAAATGTCATAAGTTGAAATGTTCATAAATGCATTAACAACGTTTTCGTCAAAGTGCGTGTTTTTGCCATCTATCATTATTTTAAGAGCGTCTTTAATTTCCATTTTATCCCTGTAGTGCCTTTTTGATGTTATAGCATCAAACACATCGCACACTGCAAGAATTCTTCCGCCAAGAGGAATATTTTCGCCTTTTAGACCTCTATAGTACCCTGTTCCATCAAATTTTTCGTGGTGAGAGCTTGCAATTTCAGCTACATCCTCAAAGTTTTTTGAAATATAGACTTTACCCAATATATTGTGGGTTAATCTGGCATGTTCTTTTATGTGTTCATATTCTTCGGGGGTTAATTTTCCTTCTTTTTGAAGAACGGAATCTTTAATTCCGATTTTTCCTATGTCATGCAAAAGAGAGGCGTTTTTTATGATTTCTTTTTCTTCATCAGATAATTTGTATTTTTCGCAAATTAATTCAGCATATAAAGTAACTCTTTTTGAATGACCAGAAGTAATTTTATCTCTGGCGTCAATTGAAGCTGCAAGAGTATCTATGAAGCTTGAGAATAATTTTTTTTGTTCTTCGATTAATTTTTTTTGTTTATTAAATAAATTAGCATTTTCAAGTGCAATTCCTGCGGATGAACCTATTGCAATAAGCAGGTCTTCATCTTTTTGAGTGAAATCTCCTTCGAATTTGTTTAATACCTGAAATACTCCGACAATTTGGTGGGATAGGTTTCTTATCGGCATACAAAGAATATTTTTGGTTTTGTAGCCTGTTTGCAGGTCGATGTCTTTATTAAAATATTCGCTTTCGTACGCGTTTTTGATGTTTACGGTTTCGCCTGTCATTGCGACATGTCCTGCAAGCCCTTTATTTGCGGCAAATCGCAGTTCTTTTGTTTCAAGACCGAGTGCAACTTTGCTCCAGAGTTCATTATGTTCATCATCTAGTAAAAAAACCGTACATCTGTCTGCAACAAGAGCTTGTTGGATTTGTTGAGCGATGATAGTTAAGAGGCTGTCGATATTTGTTTCGACTGCTATTGTTCTTCCGACTTGTAAAAGTGCTAAAAGCGCATCATCTTTAATTTCATTAGGTATAAAAGAAGGCGGAGTTGAGGATATGACTTTTTGTCTGTTTTCATCTTCGATTTTTTGTTTATATTTTAAAATTGCCTCATCTAGTTTACCTCCTTCGGGAATTTTTATATAGAGGCTTGCTTTTATGAGGTTTAGTGCAGTGTTATAATTTTTTTCGTAATATTCAATTAGTGCTGATATAAAAACGTTGATTTTTTGCGCTAAAAGTGAATTTGATGAATTGGCAAGATATTTGGCATCGTTTAAGAGGCTTAATGTTTGATAATATCTTGCTCCTTGACGATAGTTATTGACTGCAAGATAGGACATAGCAACAGAAACAATATCAAAAGCTTTAATTGCAATTGCATGTTTATGAATTGAGCTTAATTCTTGTTGTTTTAGGAATTTATCTTTACAAATACAGTTAAAAAATGAGCTGATAAGGTTTTCTTTCATCTCATCATAATCATCTTTTGGGAGATTTCGTAAAATTTTTGTCATATCCTATCCTATTTTATATTGTAGAATTATTATTCTTTTATGTCAAACAATGAAAAAGCTTGATTTTATGTGTATTTTTAAATTTTTTACAACAATTTGAAATTATAGTAAAATTAATTTTAAGGGGAATTTATGGAAGATAAAAAAACACTTATTTTAATAGACGGCCATGCACTTGCATTTAGAATGTTTTTTGCGCTTGAGCGAACCAATATGCAAACAACAAGCCATATTCCAACTTGGGCGGTTTACGGTTTTTTTAAGGCGGTATTTGACCTTCTGGCAGATAAAAAACTCTCCATTAAACCAAATTCAATTGCTGTTGCTTTCGATGTTTCAAAGGCGACTTTCAGGCTTGAACAGTATTCTGAATATAAAGCAAACAGATTGACTATGCCTGATGCTTTAAGGACTCAATTGGAGATAATTAAAGAAGGGCTTAAGGTTCTTGATATTCCTATTTATACAATGGAAGGTTTTGAAGGTGATGATGTTATAGGAACAATTGCTCTTCAAGCAAGTAAAAAAGGGCATAGAACATATATTTTAACCGGTGATAAAGATAGTTTTCAGCTTGTTGATGATAACGGGTTAATTTCTGTCTTAATTCCTCAAAAAGGTGAGATTAACGAATATAATAAAGAGAAAGTTTTTGAAAATTTAGGTGTTTATCCTTGTCAGGTGGTAGATTATAAAGCTTTATGCGGAGATAGCTCTGATAATATCCCCGGAATTAGAGGAATAGGCCCTAAAAGTGCTGCAGCACTATTGGGTGAGTATTTAACTTTAGATAAAATTTATGAAAATGTTGAAAAAATAACCAAAAAATCTCTTAAAGAGAAATTAATTGAAGGAAAAGACAGCGCTTATTTATCTCAATTTCTTGCAACAATAAAAAAAGATTTGGATATTAAATTTGATTTTGAGGGTGCTTGCCTTAATGTTCCCAATAAGGAAAAAGTTAAAGAATTTTTCCAAAATTTACAATTTTATTCTTTTGTTAAAAATATTGATAAATTGCTTTTGCCTTTTAATGTCGAAACTGCTTGTAAAAGCGAAAATATTGTTAAATTCGATGAACCTGCTTTTGAAGAGTTGCAGATAAGTTTATTTAATAATGTTGAAGAAAAAAAAGAACTAAAACAAATTGAAAAATTAAAAGATGATGAAGCAAAAAACTTTTTAAATTCAATTAAATCAGGAGATAAAATAGCAATTTTAGCTGATTATATTGATAACAATTTTTGTTATGTATCAGACGGCAAAAAGGTTTGCAAGATTTCATCTCTTGAAATTAAAGATATATTTTTAAATAGCGAAATTAAAAAATGCGTCTATGATATAAAAAATATTTTATCTTCTGAAATAGGTGAAATTAAAGGTACTGTAAGCGATGTACAGTTATCAAATTATATGCTTGATTCATCAAGAAAACATGATTTAATTACTCAAATTAATGAATGTTTGGGAATTATTCCTGATGATAAAGATTTATATTTGTTGTGTTCTTATATTTTGGATTTGGATGAATTTTATAATAAAAAGCTGTCATCTAAAGAGCTTAAGCTTTTAAATGAGGCGGAATTACCTTTGGCGTTTGTTTTAAGCGATATGGAAAAAACAGGAGTTAAAATTGATATTAATTGCCTGAAAACTATTGGGGATGAAATTGATGTTAAAGTAAATGAATATGAAAAGAAAATCTATGAGCAGGCAGGCTGCACATTTAACATTAATTCGCCTAAGCAGGTAGCTGAAATTTTATTTGATAAATTACAGATTAAACCAAAAAAGAAAGGTAAATCAGGTAACTACAGCACAAATGCTAAAATTCTTGATGAGCTTGCTCTTGAATATTCAATTGCAGCAGACATTTTGCAGCATCGTCAATTAATGAAATTAAAAACAACATATATTGACGCTCTTCCTAAATTGGTAAGAAAAGACGGCAAAATTCATACTCATTTTAATCAAATAGTAACTACAACAGGAAGATTATCCTCATCTGATCCTAATTTGCAAAATATTCCGATTAGAACGGAATTTTCAAATAGAATAAGAGGCGCTTTTATTCCTTCTTGCCCTGAAGCATATATAATGAGTGCTGATTATTCGCAGGTTGAACTTCGTCTTTTAGCTCATTATTCAGGTGATGAAGGTTTGATTAAAGCGTTTGTGGAAGATATCGATATCCATAAGGTTACGGCTTCAAAGATTTTCAATGTGCCGATTGAAAACGTTACAAAAGAAATGCGAAGAAAAGCTAAAACGGTTAATTTCGGCATTATATACGGTCAGACCAGATATGGTTTATCAAAAACCTTGGGAATTGAACCTTATGAAGCTCAGGAGCTTATTAATAAATATTTTATGACTTATCCTAAAATCTCCGGATA
The DNA here is from genome assembly GCA_944324445.1 of Candidatus Gastranaerophilales bacterium. GTDB lineage: Bacteria > Cyanobacteriota > Vampirovibrionia > Gastranaerophilales > Gastranaerophilaceae > RUG14156. Next base: position 9,584 of record CALUWL010000032.1, read on the forward strand.
TATTAATTCAACCCTTGAGATGGCAAATGAAAAAGGTTATGTTGAAACTTGGTATGGAAGAAGAAGATATCTCGGTGCGGAATTAAATTCAAGAAATGCAAATATAAGAGAATTTGCTGCACGTGCTGCAATTAATGCGCCCTTGCAAGGGACCAGCGCCGATATAATTAAAATGGCAATGGTAGATTTATTTGAAAAATTGAAAAATTATAAATCAAAAATGATTTTACAAATCCACGATGAGCTTGTACTAGAAGTTCCAAAAGATGAAGTTGATATAATTAAGCCTATAGTTATAAAAGCTATGGAAATTAATCAACCTTTAAGAGTTCCTCTAAAAGTTGAAGTTGGAGTCGGAAAAACTTGGATGGAAAAATAAAATGAAAAAATTATTGATAATTGTAAGTTTGTTATTTTCGATATGCTATGCTCAAAGCATGTTTGAAGAATGCTATAAAATTTATCCGAAAGATGCGGATACTCTTTTTATGAGTGCATTAGGAGCAATTAATTCCGATTCAAGATTTTCAATATCTGAAATTCAGTCTGCAAACGGGTATATTTTGTTTTTATACGGGTCTAAGTATTATCTTTTGACATTAACAAAAAGATATCAAAATCAAACCGAAATAAAGATTTTACCCCAAAACAGCGACTTTTCACAGGGCAGCTCAGTTGCGCAAACAGTTTTTGGGCTTATTGATACGAAATTAAAAAATGCGCCTATGGGGCTTGTTAAGTAGTTATGGCGGATTTGGAAGAAAAAAAATATGTATCGGTTTTAGTTGATATTAATAAATTGGGAACTAAAACATTCAGTTATTTAATTCCTGATGAATTAAAGGATAAAATCAAAGTAGGGCAATCTGTTCTTGTTCCTTTCGGCAGAAGAAAAGAAGGTTTAAAAGCTTATGTGGTGGGCTTTTCAAATTATCTTGAAGAAGGGATAAAAGCAAAATATATAACTGAAATTTTAGAAAATGAACCTTTGTTTTCAATTGAATATCTAAAATTGTTGGATTGGGTTGCAAACTATTATTATTGCGATATTCAGACTGTTTTAAATACGGCTTTGCCTCAAAAGTTTTTTGAAAAAAATGTTAAAAAATATAGAAAACCTAAAAAAGAAAATGAAATTTATAAAATTGAAAATAAAGAAAAAATCGAACATAATTTATCAGATGAACAAAGAAAAGTTTACGGTGAAATTAAAAAAGTCGGAGCTAAAACCTCGCTTTTGTACGGAATTACGGGTTCCGGAAAAACGGAAATTTATTTTAAATTAATTGAAGATACAATTAAAAATAATAAGAATGTTATCTTTTTAGCTCCTGAAATAGCTCTTGTTTCACAGCTTACAATGCGCACTATAGAACGCTTTGGAGCTTCTTGTGTTGCTATTTGGCACAGTTCAATTACGGAAGCTGAAAAATATGAAACTTGGAAAAAATTAAGAAATAATGAAATTAAAATTTTATTCGGTGCAAGAAGTGCAATTTTTGCGCCCGTTAAAGATTTAGGACTCATTATAATAGATGAAGAACATGAATCAAGCTATAAGCAGACAATGCCTTCTCCAAGATATAATGCTAAAGAAGTTGCAAAAAAATTGTGCGAATTGTATGATGCCAAGCTTATTTTGGGCTCTGCCACTCCTTCAATTGAAAGTTATTATGAAGCTGTTAATACAAATTCTCTTTTTGAATTAAAAACAAGATATAATAATGCAAAATTGCCTAAAGTCAGCGTTATTGATATGAAAACAGAAAGGTTAGAAAAAAATTATACGCCTTTTTCAAGGACTCTTATAAAATATACAAAAGAAGCTGTTGAAAGTTCTCATCAGGTAATTTTTTTGATTAATCGAAGGGGTTTTTCATCTTATACTCAATGTATGGAATGCGGTGAAGTTTTGATGTGTGAAAAATGCGCTATTCCTTTGATTTATCACGCTCAAACAAATTCATATAAATGTCATTATTGTAATTATGAAAAAAAAGGTGAAATAAAGTGTCCTAAGTGTAATTCAGAGGCATTAGAAAATTTTGGCATGGGTTCTCAAAAAGTTGAAATATCCGCAAGAGAAATTTTTCCTGATTACAGGATTGAAAGGCTTGATTCAGACAGTCTTTCAAAGAAAAATGAGCATATAGAAATTTTGAAAAGATTTCAAAATAAAGAAATCGATATTTTAATAGGAACGCAAATGATAGCAAAGGGTTTGGATAATAAAAATGTTACTCTTGTTGGGGTTATCAATGCGGATTTGAGTTTTAATTTGCCTGATTACAGAAGCTCGGAAAGAGGTTTTTCAATCTTAACGCAGGTTGCAGGCCGCTCAGGCAGAGGCAGCGAAGAAGGCAGGGTTATTTTTCAGACGTATAATTCTTCAAATATATTTTTAAAAGATGCACAACAACAAAACTACGAAAGTTTTTACGAAAATGAAATACAATTAAGAGAATTTCTTGACTATCCCCCCTTTTCAAATATGATTAGAATAGTTTTGTCATCTAAAAATGAATTCAGGGCTGAAAAATCGGCAGCAGAAATCGAACTTCATTTATCCGATTATTTAAAAAAAATATCTTTAGATGAGGCAATATTGGTTTTAGGGCCTGTTGAGTGCGTATTAAAAAAGATAAGGGAAGAATACAGATATAATATAATAGTTAAAAATAAATTGTCTGAAAAAGGACACAGGGCAATTTTAAGATTTTTGAGAACAATTCATCTCCCTGATGACATTAAAATGGTTGTAGACATTAATCCTTCGGATATTTTATAGATGTTAATAAATGCAAATTCAAATACAAACAGAACTGAAATATTGCAAAATAAATATTTAGAGCTTCTAAATTTAGGTGTAGAAGCGGAAAAAATACTTGTTCTTGTTCAAAATTCAAAAAAGAAAAAAGAATTTGTTGAAAAAATTAAGAAGAAATCTGAAAATGGTTTTATAGGTTCGCTTAAAATATACAGTTTTTGGGGTTTAATCAGGGAATATATTCTTGAAAATTGGGCTATAGTTGAAAACAGTCTTAAAGATAATAATGCAAAAATTATTCCTTATCTGTCAGGGCTTGAAATTTCTCAATATATTTTTAAAAAATGCATAGAAGAAGTTGATTTTACGGGATATAATTCAAAAACAAGCTTATTGCACCAGCTTTTTAGAAGAAATTCTTTGATTAATTTGAATAATCTTTCAAAAGAAGAAATTAACAAGCGAGATGAAATCTTGCAGCAGACATATTCAAATGAAGCAAATCAAACAATAAATAAATATAAAGCCAAAACAATTGATTTAAGAGCATTTGACTATATTAGGCAAATTAATATTTTTGAATTTTTATATAAAAAAATTGAAAACAATTTTGAATATGTTTTTGTGGATGATGCAGATGAAATCACCCCTTGCACTTTGGCATATTTGGATTATATTAAACCAAGCGTGAAAGAATTTTTTATAGCTTATGATGAATTCGGTTCATCTCGTTTGGGGTATTTGGGGGCTATAAATGTTGATTTCGAAAAGTTTTTAGATGAAAAAGCAATTAAACCTTTTGAAGATGATTTAAAAACAAAAAACGCATTAAATATTTTTTCTTCTGTTAAAGAGGATAAAAAAATTGATGTTGAAAATATAAAAACAAAAACTTTTTTAAAAAGAAATGAAATGACAAATTGTGTAATTGAAGATATTAAATCTTTAATTAATAACGGAACTAAACCTTCTGAAATTGCAATTATAACTCCTCTTGCAGACGAGTTTTTAAAAAGAGAACTTGAAAAAACCGGTTTTAATTTTAACTTTATTTCAAAAAGCGAGAAATTAAATCAAAATAAATTAATAGGTTATCTTTTGGAGTTAATTAAAATTATAATTGATACAAATAATAAATTTGTTTCTCCATATATTTTAAAAGGAATTTTAATTGAGATATTAAATGTTGAAAAAAAAGAAGCGCTTTTACTTGTGCAGGAATATAAAATCGGATATGAGTTTAGCGGAATTAATTTATTTGATTTAATAAAAAAGAAAGATAGTAAAAAGTTAAAAAAATTTATTGATATTTATGAAAAAGTAAGGTTTGAAAAAGTATCAACCATACTTTTTGAAATTGTTTCCAATTTTGTTGTTTTTAAAAAAGAAATATCAAAAGATATTATTAAAATTAATCAGCTTTTAAAACAAATAGGTGATTTTGAGGACGTTTTCAGGGATAATTTTGATAGGTTAGATTTAATTATTCAGCTTGAAAATACGATTATTTCAGAAAATCCTGTAAGTGATGATGAAATTGATGAAAATTCGATTGTTGTTTCATCGGCTCAAAAAATTATTGATTATTCCTATAAAACAAAATACCAGTTTTTGCTTGATGTATCCTCTGAAAATTGGTTAAGGCAAGATATAGGACCTTTGTATAATTCTTGGGTTATGCAGAAAAAATGGAGCAAGGAAACCTTTGAGCTTGAGGATAATATTGAATTAACCAAGGATAAAAATGCAAGAATATTGTATAAGCTCTATCTTTTGGGAGATGAAATAACTTTATATTCAAGCGCTTATGACTATTTGGGGGCAGAGAATTTTTCGGGCATTGATAAATATTTTGAATATAAAAATGAATTAATTGAAAAAAAGGAAAATCTAAAACCTATAGTTCCGAGAGCTGATCAAAAAGAAGTTTTAGAATATAAAGGCGGACTTATGTCGGTTAGCGCAACTGCAGGCTCCGGAAAAACAACAATAATGCTTCTTTTGGTGGATAAAATTTTATCGGGTGAAATATTGAATGATATTGAACCAAAAAATATTTTTGTTTTAACATTTATGGAATCTGCTGCAAGAAATTTTAAAGAAAGAATAAAAGCAAAATACCCTAATTTAAAGGAACTGCCAAATATTTCAACAATTCATGGGCTCGCTTTAAGGATTTTGAAAGAAAACAACAATTTTTCAAGGGTCGGGCTTGATTATGATTTTGAAATTTTAGACGAGGTTAAAAGAAACAGTATTTTAAATGAAATAGTCTATAATCTTTTAGGTTCAACGGAAAAAGTTGACTTATACGATGGCGCTATAAGTGCTTATAAAAATGAGCTTGCGCTCTATGGAGATTTTGAATGTAAAAATAAGCTTTTTTTGAGTATTTATAAGGCTTATGATGAGCGTTTAAAGTCTGAAAATTTGATAGATTATGATGATTTATTGCTTTTAAGTTTGAAGCTTTTAAAGGAAAACGAAGATGTTTTAAATTATTATAATGATTTGGTTAAAATTATTATTGAAGATGAAGCGCAGGATTCAAGCGCAATTCAGCAGAATTTAATATTACTTTTGGGTAGAAAATATGAAAATATTATTCGCTGCGGCGATATTAATCAAGCTATAACATCGACTTTTTCAAATTCTGATGTTGAAGGGTTTAAAGATTTTATGAAAAAATCTAAAAATGTTGTAATGGACAGGTGTCAAAGGTGTGCTACAGGGGTTTTGGATTGTGCTAATGAAACTGTTTATTTTGCAAAAGAAGAAAAAATTGACGCTTTCTGCGATTTAATCATGAAGCCTGTTGAAGGCAAAAATATAGTAGATAGCAGCGCAGTTGAAAATTTTGTATTTGAAAAAGAAAATGAAGAAAATGCTTTTATTTTAAATAAAGTTAAGCAAATCATACAGGAAGCAGAAAAATCTAAAAAACCTGTTTCAATCGGAGTGTTGTTAAGGAGTAACTTTGCAATAGATAAATGGTCTAAAATATTTGAAGGTGCGGGTATTCAAACTTTTAAAAATTCAGATAGTTTAATAAATAATCCTTGTTATAAAATTTCGCTTTTAATTTTAGAATATATTGTAAATCCTTATGAAATAAAGCTTTTAAAACAAATTGCAAAAGAGCTTTATGATATTGGTTTTTACGATTTTGATACTTTGAAATATGCAAATTCTTTAAATGAACCATTGTTTTTAAGGGATGATTTTGATGAACAATTTTGGTGGGATATGAATTATTTTTTATTTAAAAATCATTATTCTATCTATGATTTGGCTTATGAAATCGGCGAATTTTATTTTTCTAAAACTTTTGAAAAAGACAATATTCACATGGTTGCAACAATTATGACAAAAGTAAGAAATTCTCAAAAGACTTTTGAAGATTGCGTTTTAAGGTTAAGAGAAATTCAATTTAAAAATAATTTTTCCAATATAAAATTTTTCAAAAACGAAGAAAAAAATTTGAAAAAAACATTAATAAATATAATGACCCTGCATAAATCCAAAGGCGGAGAGTTTGACTATGTCTTTATTCCGGAGTTGACGAAAGATAATTTGTGTTTAAGCGTGAATGATTGCAAATTGAAAGAGAAATCAACTTTCATTCAAAAAGTCAAAAAAAATCCAAAAGATGATTTTGAATTAAAAAAAGAAATAGTTGAGGAAAATTTCAGGTTAATTTATGTAGGAATAACAAGAGCTATAGCGAAATTATTTTTATCTGTTTCTGATAATTATAAATTTTTTGGAAAAGATAAAAAATATGAAAATTCTGAAATCTTTGAGGGGGTATTATGCAAAAAATAGATACTTTTAGCGCTAATTCCCTTAAAGAATTAGATAAATCTTTTGAAGATTTTAAAAATAAATATATTTACAATCTTTCTATATATAAAAAAGATGAAAGAACGCTTTTGGGGCAAAAATTCCACTCGCTTATTTGTTTTTATATAAGAGGGTTTGATGTTTCAAGATTGGTTTTGGATTTAAATAAAAAAGAATTTACTTTTTGGCAAAAGTTAGAGGAAAAATTAAAACCAATTAAATCAAATTTTATAAAAACAGAATATTCTTTTTTGATTAAAGATGAGGTAAATAATATTCCATACTATTTAACAGGTCGTTTTGACGGCATTTTTAAGGATGAAAACGGATATATAATTTACGATTGGAAAACTTTAAATCTACCGAAAAATCCTTATGATAATCTTCAAAGTGTAGTTTATTTGTATGCTCTAAATAAGATTTATAAGACAAATAAAATAAAAATGAGATATTTATCAATTGAAAAATTGGAAACTTTGGATGTTGATTTTGTATCAAATGAAAAATATAAGGAAAAAATCGATAAAATAATTTTGAAACTGCCTTGGTTTAATTCTTCTTCAAGTAATGACTCAGGGTTTCAAGAGTTGAATTTTTAATTTCATTTTCTCTTAAATTTACTATTTCTTTGTGGTTTGAATTTAAGTTTTTGTCTTTGTATGTTATTGCGGATTTTGTTTTTAGCATGCCTATTTCAAAATTATTTAGAGGGTTTTGAATTAGATTTGAATTAAAAGAGGCAATTGTGCCTATTAATCTATTTTCTTTGATATTTTTTCCTATGTTTATTTTTGTTTTAAATAAAGCGTTTAAAACAGGTTTTGAATGATTGTATGTACAATAAATACCGTTTTTATCAAGTTTTTTAATAATTTCTGAAATTAATTCTTCGCTCCAAAGTTCTGCTTGTTTATGGGGAGCAAAGCCGTCATGAAAAATTATATCGTATGTTTTATCAAGGTTTTTTATAACTTTTCTTATGTCATCAAAATAAAAGTGAATAAAATCAGGGTTTTTAAGATTTTTTTCGATGATTTGATTTATGTTTTTTGTTGATTGATATTCAAATTCAAATGATTTTTTTGCAAGTTCTAAATCTATTTCAACGCAATCAATTAGTTCAATTGAATTGAAATTTTCAATTGCGCATTTAGTGTTGTAGCCTATGCCGTAGCATATATCAAGAATTTTTAGCGGTTTTTTATCTAAAATCAAGCAAGGTTCAATAAATTTTTCAAAAGCTTCTGTTTTAGCTCCTTGTCTTGAATGATAAATTTCATCCAACTCTTTATTATAAAGACCGATTGAACCGTCTTTGGTTGTTATTATTTCTATATTTTCCATATTTTTATTTTAAAACCGCTTTTTAATTTAAAAAGCGGTTTTATTAAAGTTCTTTTGTTGGTTCTTATATTTTTTATAATCTGTTTTTTGGATTTAAAAATTCAGGTATATCCAATGATGAACTTGAAGTTGGCGCAGGTGCCTGTTCTTTTGGTTTTTCTTCCATTGAAGAAGGCATGCCGAATGGGAATGATGAAGAATTGCTTGAAATTCCCGTTGAATTAAATCCACCGAATAAACCTGCAGCAGAAAGTTTATTATCTGCTGTGTTTGGTGCACTGATTTCGCCGTTTTTCATTTCGAAACCTGTTGCAATAATTGTGATTTGGATTTCTCCTTGAATTCTATCATCTACAACAGCACCGAAAATAACTTCAGCATCATCTGCAACGGCGTCATGGATAACGCTTGCAGCTTCATTTACTTCAAATAATGTCATATCAGGACCGCCGGTTACGTTCATGATGATACCTGTTGCACCGTTTATTGAAGTTTCAAGAAGTTTAGAATCGATTGCAAGTTTAGCGGCTTCTAATGCTCTGCCTTCGCCTGATGATTTACCGATACCCATTAAAGCGCTTCCTGAAGATTGCATGATTGTTTTAACATCGGCAAAGTCAACGTTAATCAAACCACCTACAAGGATGATATCTGAAATACCTTGAACGCCGCATAATAAAACTTCATCTACAACAGAGAACGCATCTTTAAATGTTGTTCTTCTTTCAACTACTTCCATTAATTTATCGTTAGGAATAACAATTAAAGCATCAACATTTTCTTTTAGTTTTTCAAGACCGGCTAATGCTTGAGCTAAACGTTTTTTACCTTCAAATTTAAAAGGTTTTGTAACAACACCAATTGTTAGCGCTCCCATTTCTTTTGCAATTTTAGCTACAACAGGAGCAGCGCCTGTTCCTGTACCGCCGCCCATGCCGGCTGTAACAAAGACCATATCAGCACTATCCAGTGCTACTGTAATATCTTCTCTTGATTCTTCTGCTGCTTTTTCGCCAACTGAAGGATTTCCGCCAGCACCAAGTCCGTTTGTTAATTTTGTTCCTAATTGTACTTTTCTTGGTGCGCTTGACATTTCAAGAACTTGCGCATCAGTGTTCATAGCCCAAAATTCAACACCGCTTAATCCGGAAGCTATCATTCGGTTAACAGCATTTCCGCCGCCACCGCCGACTCCTACTACCTTAATATTGGCATTTGTAGAAAATCTCGGATATTCCGCAGGTTGTCTGTCATAATTATCTAGTTTGAACTTATCCACTTATCAGCCCTCTTATTTAAATCTTTTTCTTTAATATATTTTAAAAATTTTTAGATGTAAAGAATTTATACCATAAGTATGTCTTAAATTTAACATAAATTCAAATTTGTAAGATTACGTAAAGTTATTTTTTATGCTTTTCAAATGTCTAAAAATACTATATAATTTCATTAGGTAAACTTTTGTAAATAAAATGTGTTATATTTAACATTTTATTTTTTTATCAAACTTTAATAAAACGTGATATGCTCTAAATAAAAAAGAGGTTAAGATGAATTTTAAAAACTTTAAAATAGTTAGAAAATTGAAGGATTTAAGCCCTAAATTAAAGTGGCGCATGTTTTCTGAATTTCAGGATTGCAAAATTGCTTCAAGATACATTGACTACCTCATTCCCGAAGATAAAAAAGATATAAATAAAGATAATGAAAAACTTGAAAAAATGGTTCGTGATACTTTGATTAAAGAGTTCTCTCCAAAAATTAAAGACATGAAATCTTTTCAGCTTTTAGTTGATGCAACGGTACATAACATTAAACAAAAACAATTAAAAGCAATGGGTGATTACGAGGATATAGAATTATAGTTTTTTTGTAATTACTGGTTTTTGACAAATGTAATCCATATACATAAATTATTTTTGTAAGTTGTGTATGTTGGTTTTTTACGTTTTTGTCGATGTAATTAAAATGTCGTTTATAATACCTGATACTTATGTACTAGATTTATGTAAACTTGATGTACATGTTTAACATATTGTAATATAATAATATTGTGCGCAAAGACACACGTTTTTTACAGAACACAAAAAATAAATTAAAGTTAGTTAAGATGACTCAAATAAGAAAAATACATGCATATTCTTTAGTCGAGCTTATGATAAGTTTGATTGCAATAAGCTGTATTACGGCGGTTTTTGTGCCCGTAATAACCAAAAAAACTACTAGGTCAGGAATAGCTTTATCCATGCCTGATGTAACAACGAAATGTGATGATTTTACTAATAAATGCACCTTATGCTATCCGAATAAATGTATTGCATGTTATAGAACCTGCAATGAAAATCAATATAAAAATAATGATACTTGTTTGTGTGAAGATTGCAGCGACAGAAGCACAGGTTGTCTAAAATGTGATAAAACAGCTTGTACTTTGTGCGCAGCAGGATACGGTTTGACATCAGACGGAAAATGCAAATTATGTCCTGCAGGATATTATTCTGATGGTACTTATGATTGTAAGGCATGTCCGATTGATCAATATCAAAATCAAGCAGGGAAAACCTTTTGTATTGCTTGTTCTGCAGGTCAAGGAGCAAATGCAGGTTCAAGTGCTTGTACAACATGTTCTACCAGAATATCAAATTGTATAGAATGTTCTAATT
>CALUWL010000033.1 GCA_944324445.1 Candidatus Gastranaerophilales bacterium
CTGCTATTGCAAGACTTAGAATGAGCCATGTTTTTGAATTTGTATTTGTTATGTCGTCTTTTGCGCTAATTGTTGCGTCTTTAGCGGCGGTTAAAATGTATGGTATTTAAAGGAGCTAAGTTGTGGAAAACGGTTTTATAATATTATTTGGTTTAACAATGCTCTATCTTTCCGCTACAAGCAGATTGATAGCTCATGTTAAAACAATCATGGTTCAAGGAATATTATTGTTTTTAATATGCTCAACTGCATTTTCTCATCTGCCTTGGTATACTATAGCTTTTCTTACTATAGAAACACTTTTGGTAAAAGCAATATTGATTCCTTTGTTTTTAAATAAAGTATTAAAAAAGACCCATTCTAACCGTGATACAGATGCAAATATTGCACATTTTTACTGTTTATTAATTTCAAGTATAATTTTATTCGGCGGATTTATGCTCTCGGTTGTTGAAATTCCTTCTTTAACTATGATTAATCCGTTCTGTTTTGGTATAGCTTTAGCGGTAATAATTATAAGTCTTTGGTTGATTACAATTAAACATAAAATATTATCCAATGTAATTGAATTTATAACAATGGAAAACGGTATTTTTCTTTTGTCTTTATCTGTTGCAAAAGAAATGCCTATGCTTGTTAATATTGGCGTTTTGTTGGATGTATTTATCGCAATTTATATTCTCGGATTGTTTGTTTCTCAAATAAACACCGAGCTTGGCGATATGGAAGTAGCACATTTATCTGATTTAAAGGACTGTGAGTATAATGATTAGTTTAGTATTATTGGTACCGATTATTTTTTGTATAATTATGTTTTTTGCAAAAAATAAAATTTTAAACAACGTTTTTATTAATATTTATGCGCTTTTGCATTTAAGTGTGGGTTTAGGGTATTTTATTAAACCTATGCAATTTGCAAATAATCAATATTTTGAATTGAATTCTTCAAATATTATCTTTTATTTAATTTTGTCGGTAATATTTTTGGCGGTTGCAATATATAATAACGGCTACAGCAAGAATTTGAATTTCTCCGACAAAAAAATTATGCACTATGCAACTATGCTTTTGATTTTCGTTGTTTCTATGACAGGCGGAATTTTAAGCAATAATTTGGGCTTAGCTTGGATATTTATTGAAGGTACTACTCTTGCAAGTGCTTATTTGATATATTTCAACAAAACAAAACATTCAATTGAAGCTGCTTGGAAATATGTATTTATATGTTCAATCGGTATTGCTCTTGCTTTTGTTGGCATAATTCTTTTGACTGTTGCAGAAGGAAGTTTGAATTCTTTAAATTATGCTGACTTAATAAATAATGCTCAATCCTTTAATCATTTTTGGTTAAATGTTTCATTTGTATTTATATTATTTGGTTTAGGTACAAAAATGGGGCTTGCTCCTGTTCATTTTTGGCTTCCTGATGCACACTCAGAAGCTCCCAGTCCGATATCAGCTCTATTATCTGCAACACTTTTAAATTGCGCATTTTTAGTGATTTTAAATGTTTATAAAGTTATTTTAGCTGCAAATTGTTATGCTTATGCAAGAATTGTTCTTCTTGTAATGGGCTTTTTATCTTTGTTTGTTGCTGCTGTATTTTTATATCACACAACAAATTATAAAAGAATGCTTGCATATTCATCTATTGAAAATATGGGTATTTTAGCAATTGCAACAGCTCTTGGCGGAATTGCTTATTACGCTTTAATTATTCATTTAATCGGACATTCTTTAATTAAGGCTTCATACTTTTTAACTTCAGGTAATATTTTAGAATTGTTTGAAACAAAGAAAATAAAATCTGTAAGAGGCTTAATTGAAATAGACAAAAAAACCTCTTGGCTCTGGGTGGCTTCTTTCCTTGGAATATGTGCTTTTCCTCCGAGCATGTTATTTATGAGTGAATTTATTACAATAAAAGCTATGTTAATTCAAAAACATTATATACTTTGTATTTTATTCTTGTTTTTACTCACCATAATCTTATATGCTATGGCAAAAGTTGTTATCAAAATGGTATTTGGTCAAAAGAGCGAAGAAAAATTTGAAATTGCAGAGAAAAATGTTTCAAAAATTACTTTTTCAATGTATTTTCCACAGGTTATTTTGTTGACTTTGGCTTTTGTTTTGGGCATATATTTACCCGAGTTTTTAGATATTGTTATTAGGAATACAATTGTAGGTTAAGGAGATAAAAAATGAACTATTATGTAATGGAAAATAATCAAAGAATTAATCTTCTTGATATACCGACAATTGATTTTAATACTTTAAGGGCGCAATTAGCTGCAACAAATTTAAGACCTGTTTCGTTTTTTGGTTCGGATTGGGGTCAGAATATAAAATTATTTGTTGTTTTAGCTGATGATGAGAAAGGTGAATTGCTTGCAACCTCTTCATTGATTGATAAAAATATAAAAGAATATGAATCAATTACAAAAGATAATCACCAATATCACATGTTTGAGCGTGAATTTTATGAACAATTTGGTATAAAACCTGTTGGACATCCTTGGCTAAAACCTGTTAGAAAAAATCAGGATGATTATGAATTTTTTGAAATGGAAGGTGAAGAAACTCACCAAGTTGCAGTTGGGCCAATCCATGCAGGAGTTATCGAACCGGGACATTTTAGATTTATGTGTCAGGGTGAAAAAGTTTATAATTTAGAGATTATGCTTGGTTATCAGCATAGAGGTGTCGAAGATTTGCTTGTTAAAAAACCTTCTAATCAATTGGCTGAATCTATATGCGGAGATAGCGCAATAGCTTATAATATGGCATATTCTCAAGTTATGGAAGAACTTTGCGGTATGGAGATAACCACAAAAGCAAAGCTTATAAGAAGAATAGCTCTTGAAATGGAAAGAATTGCAATTCATATCGGCGATTTGGGTGCAATTTTAGGTGATGTTGCATACTTAATGGGAAAAGAAGTTTATGGTGTTACAAGAACTCTTGTGATAAATACTATGCTTGAAATTTCAGGAAGCAGATTCGGTCGTGGTTTGATTACTGTTGGCGGAGTAAATTTTGATATAGATAAAGAAATGTCCAAAAAAATCATAGATACTTTAAGCGGAGTTAAAAATACGGTTGAAAAAATGACTAAAGCAGCGCTTAAAAGTTCAACTGTTATGTCAAGACTTGAAAAAACTGGCTCAGTAAGTAAAGAAACAGCGGAAGAATTAAATCTTGTCGGCATGATAGGAAGATCTTGCGGAATAGATTTGGATACAAGGTTTGATTTTTGTGATGAATTTTATAAAGATTTTGAAAGAAAGCCTTTTAGAGCAACAAATGATGCTTATTCAAGATTTAAAATAAGATATAAAGAAATAATTGAATCAATTTCATTTGTAAAACAGTTGTTGAAAAAACTTGAAGATTATAGTCAAGATGAACTATGTGTCTTAAAAAAGGATTTAATTCCAAATAGCTTTGCAATAAGCATTGTAGAAGGCTGGAGAGGGGAACTTGTTCATATAGCAACAACCGATGGCGAAGGTAAGTTATCCCGTTATAAAATCAAAGATCCATCTTTTAACAACTGGTACGGTTTATCTATGGCAGTAAGAAATAATGGTATATCAGATTTTCCGTTGTGTAATAAAGGTTTTGACCTTTCATATTGCGGATTTGATTTATAGTAAATTTATAAAATAAGGAAAAATAATTATGTTTGATACCTTGAAAATGAAATTACATCAAAAGAAACAATATATTCCGGATATTAAAAACGCTCCAATGAGAAGCCAATTTAGAGGGCTGCCGGTTTTAAACAATTCAAACTGCGATAAATGCGGTTTATGTAAAGGTGTTTGTCCAACGGGAGCCTTAAATATTAATCCGCTATCTATTGATTTAGCTAAATGTACCTTATGCGGAGCTTGCAAAAATGTTTGTAAAAATGGTGCTATAAGTTTTTCAAACTATTATAAATTAGGTGCGGATAAAAAAGAAAAACTAGTTGTAGTTGAAGGTATAGACGAAGAAACTTATCATAAGCGCGCAATTGAAGCAAGAAAAGAAATTTATTCTATATTTAACCGCTCATTAAAATTCAGACAAGTTTCAGCTGGCGGCTGCAACGGCTGCGAAATGGAGTTAAATGCAGCAGGTAATGCTAATTTTGATATGGGTCGTTTTGGAATAGATTTTGTGGCTTCTCCAAGACACGCAGATGGCATTGTAATTACCGGTCCTATATCTAAAAATATGGCATATGCACTTGAAGATTGCTATAAATCAACTCCTGAACCAAGAATTGTTGTTCTGTGCGGAGCTTGTGCGTTATCGGGCGGAGTTTTCCAAGATTCAACAGAAATTAATCGAGAATTTTTGGATAAATATAAGGTAGATTTATATATTCCGGGATGTCCGACTCATCCTCTGACGTTTATAAATGCTGTATTAGATTTTATCAGAAAAAAATAGCTGAATAACTAATTCAGGAATTTTTTAATCCATTCCATTATATCGTTAATTTCGTATGGTTTTGGCATATATAGGTCTGCACCTGATTTTAGGATTTCTTTTTTATTTAAGTAGGTTGATGAGAAAATAATTTTAACATCGTCTTTTGAGATTTTTTTTGCAATTTCAAGATGATTTTCTTGTTTATTTCCCCAGTCAATTATTGCAACATCAGGTTTAAAAGTTTTATATATTTTTTCAAATTCTTTTTTATTAAAGGTTATTTCTGTTTTTATTCCTTCAAGCTCGCAAACGTTTTTTAAAAGACAAGATAAAGCTTCATCGGGTTCTAAAATTAGGACTTTATTTTTCTTTTCTTTTTTTAATACTTTTCCTTTTAATTTTATTCTATCTATTACATAAGTTGAATTTAAAGAGTTTTTGCAAAGTTCTATCAGCTCATTTAAGTTGTTTAAAATTTCTCTGTAATCGTTTTCGTTTTCATTTTTTTCAGCGGCTGAAATGTTAAGCCTCATAAGTGCTTGTTTTGTTTCTTGTTTTGTTTCATCGTATTCTATAGTAAAATTATTTTCGTATTCATCGTTTGAATAAAATTTGCTTAAGATATTGTCAAATGCAAAAACCAGAAAAGAAGCTATTTTTTCTGCTTGCATAGTGTTTGTAATAAGAATAAATTCGCTATCTGATATATGACCAACAAAATCTTCTTGGCTTAAGGTTGAATTTATTATAGCGCTTAGAGTTTGCAAAACTTTTTCGTAGGCAATTTCCCCGTGAGTTTTTCTATAGGTATTTATTCCTTTTATTTTTATTAATAAATAAGAATAAGGTTTTATTTGCGCAAAACTTTTTTTAAGAGCTTTAATGGTAATATTTTTGTTTACTATTCTGGTAGTGGGATTAAGAGAGCTTTCTATATATCTTCTTATGTGCGCTTTAAAGCGCATTTGAAATTCTGATTTTGAAATTTCTTCTCCTAAAAAATCATCTGCACCGGCTTCCAGAGTTTCTAATTTATCGTTTAAGTCGTTTGATTTTGAAACGGCAATTATAATCGGACGGGTATTATATGTTAAAATTCTTATTTTTTTAATAAAATCACTTAATTTTTCTTTAATGGTATCCGAAATTATTATGAATTCGACTTCTTTATTTTGTATATCTGAAATTGCATCTGATAAATCTTTTGCAATTACGACGTTTTGACCTAAGTTTTCAATTAATTTTTTGTATTTAATTGAAAGTTCTTTTCTGTTTGAAATTATTAAAACCTCTGTTTTATACAAAATAATCTCCTTTTAGGCATTTATGTTTTTTGTTAGTTTTTCTACTTCATAAACAGGTAAATAAATTAGAAATTCGCAGTACATTTCTTTTTTAGATGATATGACTTCAATTTTTCCGTTCATTTTGTCGGTAAGATTTTTTGCAATATAAAGTCCTAATCCGCTTCCTTGAGCGGATGATGAGATATATGATTCAATTCTATAGAATTTATCAAAGATTTTTTCTTTGTTTTCATCAGATATATAAGAGCCAAAATTTTTAATTGAAAAAACATTGAAATCATTTTTGTTGAATGTTTTAATTTCGATTGTTTTTGAATTGTGAGAATATTTTGCTGCATTATCAAGAATATTGATTAAAATTTGTTGAGTTTTATCGCTGTCAGCAAGTGAAAAAAGCTCATTTTTTGATTGTTCAAATTTAAATTCAAAATCCTTATGTGCCATTTGAACAATATTTATGCAATTTTGCATTAATGCATTAACATTGATTTTTATTGGAATAAAATTTTGCGAATTAGAATCAATTTTTGCAACGTTTAATACATTTTCAACGAGGTTAATTAATCTTTGAGATTGGTTTAAGATGATATTTAAAAATTCTTTCTTTTTTTCGTCTGATAGTTTATCCCAAGAATTGAGCATAGTTTGGCTAAAACCTTTTATGCTGGTCAGCGGAGTTCTTATTTCGTGGGATAGCGTCGAGATAAATTCTTCTTTAATATTTTTCATAAGGTTATTATATTTTTTTTAGTTTAATTCTTCAAGATTATTTTTAATTAATTCCAAAATTTCACTTAATCTATCTTTATCTGTTAAATAAAGATATCCTATGATAACTTCAAAAGACGTTGCAAGTGAATGAATAAGAGGGTTATTTTTTTTATTGATTGTTATTTTTAAATTTCTTCCTCTTTTTTGAATTTCTTTTTCTTTGGGGGTTAATTTTTCTAAAATTAAATTTAATATATCGGCTTGTTTAGCTGCATTAACATATTTTATTGCAAGTTGGTGCATTTTATTTTGCTGTTTGGCTTTTTTGATAACAAGTTCCCTTATAAAAAGTTCCCAAACAACATCACCCATATATGCAAAATGTTTTAAATTGTATTCCATTTCATAAATTTTAACAAAAAAATTTTTATTAGCAATTTTTGACTTGCAAGATACTTTATATTGATAGGAGAAATTTTATGTCTAATGAACAAGTAAAACCTTCAGTTGCTTCAACGGCAGCACAATATCTGGCATTTCCTGTTATTACAACAGGTGCAGGCGCTATTGCATCAATAAAAAGAAATCATGGTGTAAAAAATGCTATAGCATCTTGCAGAGTATCTGATTTCAAAAAATTAAGAGGTAATTTATCGGGTGATTGCTTTACAAAAGGTATTGAATTAGCTGAAAATTATGATAAATATAAAGAATTATCTAAAAATGTTAGTAAATTAACAAAAAAAGTAAATAAAGGCAAACTTTCAATTTTCCAAAGATTTTTCAATCTTTTTAGAAGTCAGGAAAACAAAGTAACTTTTGATGCGCTTGAAGATAAGCTTAAAAAGGCAAATTCTTCTCTGGATAGTGCAAAAACAGCTTTAGCTGGCGGTAAAACAGTTGTAGAAGAAGTTGCAGAGAAAGGTTTAAAAGCTAATGCAAAGAGGCTTTTTAAAAACGAAGTAAGCAACCCTTTGGTTCTTGCGATGACTGCGCTTCAAGCTATGCCCGAGATAACAGAAAAAGTTATTCCGACTTTTAAAGAAAAAGGCTTTTGGGCGGGTTTAAAACAAACAGGTAAATCTGTTTTAAAAATAGGTTCTGATTTTCTATCTTTTGCCGCAGGAAGCGCCTTAGGCAGAGTCATAGGTTCTGCAATAGGAACTGTTATATGCCCGGGAGCAGGTAGTGCCATTGGTGCTAAAATCGGCGATATGATTGGCGGTATGTTTATTGGAACCAATGTTACAAAAGTTGTAAGCAAAGTAATCGGCGAAGATGAAGCTTCGCAAGATAACGCAATGCAAAATCAACAGCAAAATGCTGAAAATGCATCGTTATCACCAAATACACTAAAACAATATGCTTAACTTATAACAGAGCCTAGTGCTTTAAGATTTTCATAAGGGAGCCCTGCTTCTGATAATTCTTCTGCGGAGATTCCAAAAAGGCTAATTGTGTTTAGCGCTCTTTCAAATGAATAATCACGTTTTTTGCGATTTTTGCTTGTGTTTTCCGTAAACATTCTAAATATGTTGTTAACAGCCTTTTCTCTGGTCATAAATGATATATCTGAGGAAAAATTTGACCTGTAGAGAGTTCTTTTTTTGCATTTACCCATAAGTTTATTTTGCAATATTTTTTTATCATTGTAAACAAGTTGTATATAATTGTAAAAATTTTTTTATATTATTGACAAATTTTTATCTTGAGAGCTTTTATAGTTGTGGAGAAAAATATGATAACAAATATAAATTTATTAAGCTTTAAATCGCAATTAAGCCCAAAGAAAAATGATAATAATATTTCAAATGTTTTTGGTTTTAATGTAAATGCTTCTAAATTGGCACCTTTAAAAAAAGACACCATAAGTTTTACTTCAACAGGAAGTTTAAACAGAACTTTAATGGAAGCTTTTGATAATAAGGATGTATGTACAGAAATATATGAAAATGCAGACGTTGCAGCTGATAATTTAAGAAGGATATTAAGAGAAAGTCTTTCTCCTTTTTTGGCTTCAGATAAAAATCCTGATGGAATCATACAAAGAGTTATTACAAGAATAAAATCCCCAGACAGCATAAGAGAAAAAGCTGCAGGAAAACTCGGTCAAGCAATTACTTCTAATCTTAAAAATGTTTTTAATCCAAATAAAGCTGATGATATCAAAAAAGTTTGCGGAGATATAATTGGTGCTCGTATAATTTTAAGAAAATCTGATTTTGAAGGAACTTCAAAAATAATTAATGCTCTTATTGAAAAAGTTAAATCAGGAGAGTTGAAAATAACTAAAATTGAAAATTATGTGCCAAGTAAAGTGCCTGTAAAGTGGGAATATTTTAGAAAAGAAGATTTGCAAAGATTGTGCGATGCGGTTAATGAAACAAGTAAAAAGCCCCCTATTGAAATAATAGAGCAGGAAAAAGAAACCGGATATATGGCGCTTCAT
This sequence comes from Candidatus Gastranaerophilales bacterium, assembly GCA_944324445.1. GTDB lineage: Bacteria > Cyanobacteriota > Vampirovibrionia > Gastranaerophilales > Gastranaerophilaceae > RUG14156. The sequence continues at coordinate 8,893 of CALUWL010000033.1, forward strand.
TTAGATGTTGATTTGTCGAATTCTGATTACAAATCAAAAAATGATAAATACAAAGGTGAAATTCAAATTATTGGTCATGACGTTGCTAATTTGAAAGATGTTGAAGATTTTTGCTATAAGCTTAAGGACCATAAAGGTATAAGAAGCGGAAACATTGCTTATGCTCCTTTTGCAACTTATTTTTCAGAATTATTACGTTCGGATAAATATCCAAATGTTGAGAAAAATTTTACTGAGTATACAAGAAAAGCATTTTTATATCAAAGAAAAAAAGAACCTGTTAGTCAGTCTCACAGAAAAAGAAAAGATAACTCTCTTCCAACGCTTGCAGAATGCGGAATGGAGGGAAAATTACCGCAAGGGTTAGATTTTAATAATTTAGCTGAAATAAAAACGCATTGTGATAAATTGTATGAACTAACATCCCATGTGTAAAATTATATTGTAATTGCGCTATATTTATTACATTATAAATATATAGCAGATTATTTTGGAGGTAAAATGACAAATTCAAGTGTAGAAGTAGTAAAAAAATGCTGCTGCGGTCAATTTAGAGAGCTTTCTGCCCGTGCGGTTGAAGATATTAAATCTCGTGCAGGAAAAGACGGCATGTTTTTAAATTGGATTGAAAAATTGCCAAATATTCAATTAGCAAATTTAGATAAAATGGCAGAAATGGTTAAAGAGGCAAAAGCTGATAAATATACAGATATTGCTATTTTAGGTATAGGCGGATCTCGTCATACAACAGAAAATATTACAAAATTATTGGGAATAGATGAGCATGTGCATTTCTTTTCATCGGTTGAACCAATCAGTTTTGAAAGATGGATTAAAAGACTTGATTTAGATAAAACGTTATTTTTAGTTGTTTCAAAATCAGGCGGAACATTAGAAACGACAGTTGGATATGAAAAAGCAAGAAAAGCTGTTCAAGATTATACAGGAAAAGAAGATACATCAAATCAATTTGTTGCAATGACAGATAAAAATTCAGATAAATCTGCTCTTAGAAGAATAGTTGATTCAGGTGAAATTAAATTATCAGGTTATGTTCATGATGATGTTGGCGGAAGATTTTCAATTTTTGATGACGCTACAATATTTACCTTGTTATTCTTAGGTGTTTCAAAAGAAGAAGTTAAGGAATTGATGAATGCTTCTTTGGATGCTCAAAAAGAATTCTTAAATAGCGACATTGAAAATAATGAAGCACTGCAACTGGCTAAATTCAACGTAAAAGCTAAAAATATGGGCAAAAACAAACATTTTGTAGAATATTTTGGTGATGAATTCTTTGGAACAACTTTGTGGGAAAAACAATTGAAAAATGAATCTTTAAAATCAAGAATTTCAACTGATACAAATGTTGGCCCAGGGTATTTGCACTATAATGCGGAAGCTGATTTAGATATTAATAATAATGATTCATTCTTTACTTTTGTATATGTTAAAACAGATGATAAAGTTATGAATGCCGTAATGGAAGGTGTAATCACTGCTTACAGCGCTCAACACCCTGTTTCAAAAATTGTTTTAGAAGATTTATCTATGAAATCAATTGCAAGATTTATCGAATTAAAACATTTTGAAACTTTGTATACAGGTTGGATTTTAAGAGCTCAAAAGGGCGATATAACACCATCTGATGTGGCTCTTGATGAGGTTTTACAACCTAATGTTGAAAAATACAAAAAAGAAGTTAAAAAAGCATTAAGTCGTCAATAATTTATTTTAAAAAATTATTCAAATAAAAAAAGGAAGAAAATTATTTTTCTTCCTTTTTTACAATTTTTATTTCGTAGCCCAAATAATCTAAAATTTGTTGTACTGTTTCAAACAAAACCCTTTTTTGATTAAATCGATAAGATAGTCCGCTTGCTTTTGGAACATTTATGCCTTTTTCTCGAAGAATAGTTGAGACTTTTCTCATTGATAAGCAATTTTTTAAAAGTAATATTTGAATTTCTTGTTTAATGTCTATCATATAGAAACTTTATTTTAAGCTGCTTAAATTGACAAATATATAAAACGATGATATACATGTTTGTATATTGTACGAAAATATATATCAAATATTAAGCGGGGTTCTGTGAAAAAAGCTTTTACATTAGCTGAAATTATGATTGTCTTAACTGTAATCGGAGTTATAACAGCAATTTTATTGCCCGTTGCGATTAATTCTTCACCCGATGAAAATGTTATGAAATTTAAAAAAGGAAATAATACATTAGGTACAGTTATAAGAGAACTTGTTAATTCTGATAAATATTATGCGAACGGAAGTTTGAGCAGAATGCCTAATGGCGATTTCGTTAGTTCTCCTACGTATTTTTGTGAAACTTTTGCGGATATTTCAAATACTAAAAAAATTAATTGCACAGATGAGGATGAAGGAATTGACTATGCCCATTTACATCTCACGTTAGTAAATGGAGTAGATAATACAAATGATATGAAAAAATATGCTGACAGCTACTGTAAAAATTATCAAAAAGAAGAAATAACGCTATCAGATGGCATCATATACTACGAAGTAAGCCCATATCATCATTTCGGAAGTGAATATAAAGATAGCGGAGCAAGGCTTTTTGATAATCCCGGAGTTTGGAATGATTCAATGGAAATAGATGAAAACGGTAATGTGATTAATGCAAGCGTCAGTTCTTCTTTCGATTTGATATATAAAGTTTTCTGTATGGATGTAGACGGAATAAATAAAGGGGAAGACCCGTTTGGTTATGGTATTCGAGCAGACGGTAAGATATTCACAGGTGCAAGAGCTGATGAATGGATGAATAAATCAATGCAAAAAGGTGATTAAAATGACTAAAAAAGAAAAAGTTATTGCAATTTGTTTTTCAATTTCAATGTTACTATTAATTATTTCGTCAATTTATACAATTGTATCCAATAAACCTGACGGTTATAAATTCAGGATTGAATTAGTATTTGATAATATAAAAAATAAATAAAGAAATCGTTTTATAGAAAATTTCTTATTATAATAAATAAGGTGCAAGGAATTTGCACCTTAATTTTTTAGAAATGGAGCATAACAACAATGAAAATTAAACTTGCGGATTATTTAGCTTTGAGATTAATTGACCTTGGGATAACAGAGGTTTTTGGGCTTCCCGGGGATTACAACTTTAAAATTGTTGAAGCAATTGAAAGAAATGAAAATATTAACTGGATAGGTTCAACCAATGAACTAAATGCAGGATATGCTGCAGACGGATATGCAAGGACAAAAGGCTATGGCGCTATGGTGTCAACTTTTGGAGTCGGAGAGTTATCTGCAATGAATGCTATAGCGGGTTCTATGGCTGAAAATGTTCCCGTTATAAAAATAGTAGGTGCTCCATATACAAAACACATTAACAATAAAACTTTATTGCATCATAATCTTGATAATGCAGACTACCATGCTTTCGAGCGTGCTTATTCAAATATTGTTGAAACAACCGCATTTTTAACCCCTGAAAATGCTAAAGATGAGCTTGATAGAGTTATTGATGTAATGATTAAAACAAAAAAACCCGTTTATGTTGCAATTCCGATTGATGTTTGTGATGTTGAACTTGAGGCAAGTTATAAAAAGATTGTCTTAAAATCAGATCCGGATAATTTAAAAATAGCCGTTGATGAAATAATTTCTTTAATTGAAAAATCAAAAAAACCACTGCTTATTGCCGGAATTTTAGCAAACAGATTTGGGGCAAAAAAATCTTTAAACAACTTCTTATCTGAAACAAAGCTTCCTTCTTGCTCTTTTATAAGAGGTATGGATATTATTCAATCCGACATGAAAAATTATATGGGAGTTTATAGCGCCAAATTAGCTAATAAAGTCTGTTATGACTATATGAATTCATCGGATTGCGTTATTTTAGCAGGCTGCGTATTGTCTGATCTTAATACAATGGGGTTTGCATATAATTTTAAATTAGATGATGTTATTGATATTCAACCGTATTGCGTTTCAATAAAAGGTAAGAAAATAGAAAATGTATTAATTAATGATTTAATTAAAGAATTGGAAAACAAAATTTCATATATTTCAAAAGAAAATATAATATCTGAACTTGGCTATAAAAATATCCCTGTTGCCGATGATTCAAAGTTGTGCATGGAATATATTTATCCTCGAATTGAGAAATTTTTAAAAGAGGATGATATTTTTATAACGGAAGTCGGACTTGTTCCTTTTGGCGCTATTCCGATGAAATTTCCTTTAAATATAAGTGTGTATAACCAAATGCTCTGGGGTTCAATCGGCTGGGCAACTCCTTGTGCTTTCGGTTCTTCTATTGCAGAAAGATATAGAAGGACAATATTAATAACAGGCGACGGTTCTCATCAATTAACTGCTCAAGAAATTTCTGCCATGATGAGAAATAAAGTTAAGCCGATAATTTTTGTTATAAATAATTCAGGCTATACTGTTGAGCGAATTTTGTGTGATGACGTTGAATATGACTACAATAATATTGCTTCTTGGAATTATTCAATGCTTCCAAAAGTTTTTAAGGGGGATTGTTTTACGGCAACTATTAAGACAAACAAGGAATTTGACGAGATTTTAAATGTTGTAGAAAAAGAACAAAAAGATAAGATGTGCTATATAGAATTAATAACGGATTATCTTGATATTCCTTCGCTTGCAATGAATATAGTTAAACACCCCGAACAATTAAAGAAATAAAAAAGCCCCTTTTAAGGGGCTTTAATATATTTTAAAAGATTTAGTTAAAATATCTTTTTAATAATCCTTTAAATGCTGCTCCGTGGCGAGCTTCATCTTTTGCCATTTCATGAACTGTATCATGGATAGCATCTAAACCTAATTGTTTAGCGCGAGAAGCAATTTCTAATTTAGCGGCACATGCGCCGTGTTCTGCTTCTGCTCTTAATCTTAAGTTTTCTTTTGTAGATGGAGTTACAACTTCGCCTAATAATTCTGCAAATTTAGAAGCATGGTCTGCTTCCTCGTATGCTATTCTTTTGTATGCTTCAGCTACTTCAGGATAGCCTTCTCTATCTGCAACTCTTGCCATAGCAAGATACATACCGACTTCTGTACATTCGCCTGCAAAGTGGTCTTTAAGTCCTTGAAGAACGATAGCATCAACGTCTTTACCTTCTCCAACTTTGTGTTCGCAAGCCCAAGAATTCATATCGCCTGCTTCATTGAATTTTGTAGCACCGCATTGAGGGCATTTTTCAGGAGCTTTTTCAGCTTCAACCGTGTAACCGCATACTGCGCAAACCCATTTTGTCATTTTTTTTCTCCCTTCTTTTAATTGGATTTTATTTTTTGTATTATTTCGTTTGTAAATTCTTCTGTAGTAGCTTTTCCGCCTAAATCCGGAGTTAGCAATTTTCCTTCTTTAAAGACTTCAAAAAGTGCTTTTTCAATTTTTGAAGCTGCTTCATTTTCATCTATGTATTTCAGCATTTCAATAGCGCTTCTTAACAACCCTGTAGGATTTGCAATATTTTTTCCTGCAATATCAGGGGCAGAACCGTGTACTGCTTCAAAAATTGCAAAATTTTCTTCTTTATATTTTCCTACATTTGAACTGTATGCAATGCCTAATCCGCCAACAAGTCCTGCGCAAAGATCAGATACTATATCTCCGTATAAATTCGGCATAACAAGAACATCAAATTGTGAAGGATTTACAACTAATTGCATACATAAATTATCAACGAGTATTTCACGAGTGTTGATTTCAGGATATTTTTTTGCAACTTCCCTAAAGCAGCTTAAAAACATACCGTCAGCCAGTTTTGATATATTAGCTTTTGTAACAACGGCTACTTCTTTTCTTTTATTTTTTATCGCATATTGAAAAGCATAATCGCAAATTCTTGTGCAGCCGTTTTTTGTTGCCAGTTTTATTCCGTGGATAGTGTTTTCATCAATTTTGTTTTCAATACCTGCGTAAATATCTTCTGTATTTTCCCTTATTATAACTAAATCCACATTATCAAAAGGGGTTTTTATGTTTGGAAGATTTTTAGAGGGTCTTACATTTGCAAAAAGGTCGAAATATCTTCTTAATTGCACATTAACAGATGCAAACCCTTTTCCGATTGGTGTTGTTATGGGAGCTTTTAGAACAACTTTATTTTTTTTAATAGAATCAAGCGTTTCATTAGGTAAAACTTCTCCATATTTTAAATATGCTTCTTGACCTGCTAAATGTTCATCCCAAGCTATTTCAACTCCGGTTGATTTAATGATTTTTATTACGCTGTCTGTAATTTCAGGACCTATACCGTCCCCTTTGAGTAGGGTTATATTATGATTCAAGATTAAAATCTCCATTTTTATTTAAGTGATTTACTAATCCGCCGTCTTTAAGGAGTTTTATCATAACGTCAGGAAGCGGTGTTATTTCAAGTTCTGTATTATTTGTTAAATCTTTTAAAACGCCTTTTTTGATATCCAGCTCAAGTTCATCGCCGTCATTTATTTTATCAGTATCGCATTCAATGGCAAGTAGTCCTATGTTTATTGCATTTCTGTAGAAAATTCTTGCAAAAGACTTAGCTATAACAGCTCCAACTCCTGCCAGTTTTATTATTTGAGGAGCGTGTTCTCTGCTGGAGCCTAGTCCAAAGTTGTTTCCTGCAACAACAAAATCGCCCTTTCGGACATTTTTTGCAAATTCAGGATCGGCATCTTCAAGAACGTGTTTTGCAAATTCAGCTAGATCGTTTCTTAAATGAAATAATCTCCCGGGTGCAATGTGGTCGGTTGAAATGTTGTCGCCGAATTTGAATGCTCTACCTTTTTTTATAAAATCTTCAGACATATAAAACTCCTTTATTTCAATTGATTATATAATAAAAATTAAGATTATAAAATTGGAATTACAACAAAAAAAATTTATTATATAATTTTTTTATGGAAGAAAAAATAAAAGTTGGTATTGTAGGACTTGGTTTAATCGGAGCTTCTTTATTGAAGGCACTGGCAAATAATTCTTCTTATGAAGTATTTTGTGTTTCGCTATCAAGTTATAAAAAAGCATTGTCTTTATGTAAGGCTGCAAGCGCAGAAATTGATTTAGTAAAAGATTGCGATATTGTTTTTGTGTGTTCAACGATAGAAAAAACACCTGAAATGCTTGATAAATTAAATTGCATTTTATCATCTAAAACTATTGTTGCAGATGTTTCATCAACAAAAGGGCAATTAATTAATAAAAAATATAACTTTAATTTTATATTATCCCACCCTATGGCAGGTTCGCACAGCTCAGGGTTTGAAGCTTTAAATCCTGAACTGTTTAAAGGTTCAAAGTGGCTGATTGGAAAAAACAATGAGTTATTAGAAAGAATAATCAAAGACGTTGGAGCAAAACCTTTTTTATTTGATATGACTTATCATGATGAATATTGTGCGCAAATTTCTCATTTACCTACAATCTTATCATTTTTATTGTTTGATGTTGCTCAAAATCCTGCAAAAGAAATAGCATCAAGCGGTTTTAGGGATACAACAAGGCTTGCAATGACAAATTGTCAGCTTGCTTTGGATATGTTTAAAAATAATTTTGAAAATATTGAAAAAATGTTTAATTTGTTAAATAAAAGATTTAATGACTTGAAAAATTATACTGATGATGAGAAAATCAAGTTATTTAGTTCAATAGCGCAAAAAAGAGCGGAAATGTATGACGATTGCGGCAAAAATATATTCAAAATATAAAAATTTTAAAATGTATTTTAAAAATAAATGGCAAGAGCTAAGCATTTTAGATAGATACATTTTAAAACAACTTATTGATGTTTTTGTTTTGGGAGTAATAATTTTTACATCAATTATTTTTGCTTCAGAAACATTTACTCAATTAATCAAGCAAATTTCTTTATACGGTATCCCTTTTCATATAGCAATTATGATGATTGTACTTAATTTACCGCAAGTTTTTGTTCTTACAATTCCAATTTCAACTCTTTTTGCAACGGTTATGACCGTTAATGATTTAAGTTTAAAATCTGAAATAACAATTTTTAAAGCTTGCGGAATAAGTATTGAAAGAGTAAGCAGACCTATATTTTGTTTTGCTTTAGTTATGACTTTAGCTAGTTTTTTAATTAATGAGTTGATTGTACCGATTACATCTGTCCAATCAAAGTCTTTAGCTATATATTCTCTTGAACAAAAACATATACCTGAAAATAAAATGAATTTTACAATAAAAGATATAGATAAAGAAGGTAAATTAAAACGTCTTTTTTATGCTCAATGGTGCAAAGATAAGACTTTAAATAATGTAACGGTCGTTGATATTTCAAATCCGAAAAATATTCAAATCGTTCAGGCAAAAAAAGGTTCAACCTCTGATTATGGTTGGAAATTTGATGACGGAGTTATATATACAATTTCTAAAAACGGAAAAATATTTAATACAAGTCTTTTTGAAGAATCCAATGTCAGTTTTGGCATAGGTGATGTTAATGAAATGGTTAAAGAATCCACAAGTGAATTTAACTTTTTTAAATTAATGCGCCATATCAAAAAACAAAAAAATAATTTAGAAAAAAAAGTTTATCTTGAATATGAAATTAATCTTTTTGATAAATTAGCTCTTCCTGCTACAACGTTTGCCCTTGCTTTGATTGGTGTTCCTCTTGCAATTACTCCGCCCAGAGTAAGGTATAACAGAGGCTTTTTATTTAGTATATTAATTATTTTTGTGTATTACGTGATAAGAGCTTTGTCTTTAAATCTTGGTGCTACAGGCACAATTCCGCCGTTTTTAGCTGCATGGCTTCCTGTTGTTTCAATTGCTGTTTTAGGCGGTTTATTGTTTTACAAGAAGGCTTTTAAAATTTAAGCTGCCCTGTTTGAAAAAAGAACAACCGATGATAATATGTCTTGAAAATCTTGTGCGAGAATTTCTGCAAAATCATTAGGGTCGATTTGAGTCATTAAGATTTGCGTTAAATCAAGCGGGAGTTCTTGCATCATTGGAATTAAAAATTCAGAATCCAGCGTTGACATTAATTTTACTTTATCTTCCTTCATTAAAAGCTCCATTGGAGCAACTATATCCGATGGTTCCAAAAGATATATTAAATCCGGTTCTTGAGATGCCATACCGTTTATAAGATTCATTTTGCTTTCTCTTTCCATTGAAAGAAGAAATCTTTTATAATCTTTAAAATCAAGGTTTTCAAGGTGTTCTAAGTATTCATCCCTGCTTTTTCCTTCAAAATCTTCTCCGAATGAATACATCATAATTTTTTCAAGCGTTTGTTGATCAAGCGTTTCAAAATAATTTTGTGCATATTTTCTTTCTACATCAGGTTCCATAATGAAGCTATCCATAGAATCTTCATCCATAAAAGACAAGATATCAAGCAGGGTGAATTTTTCAAAAATCATATTACAGAGAACTTCAATAGGAAGCTTGCTTGAAAATTCAATAAGCTTTTCTTCATTGAAGAAATTTAATCCTTTCGCAAGTTGTTCTTGAGTCAGGTATGGAAGTAATTTATCAATGTCATCTTCTGACATATTTTGAAGTATCACAAGTTTATTTTCAACATTTGCAAGTTTGAAAATTTCAAAAATTTTATCCGGATCCGATAAGATTTTTTTATAATCTGCAGCCTTCTGGTTGCCTTGGGCGGCTTCAAGCTCCATAATTTCTTCAATATCTTTGTTAGCATATTGAAGAATTCTTTTTATCGGAATTCCGAAAAACTTATTTAATAATGTAAAATCGACATTTAGCTGAATCAATTTTTCACCTGATTATATATAGATTATATATTCTTATATATAAAAAGTAGTTTTAAAATGAAAAATTGATAACTTTTAATTAATTGAAATAAAAGTTTACATTAATTTTTTAGTCTTTCAGACAGATTTAAAAAAAGCTCTAAGTCATCTTCTTTTAAATCTTTTATATTATTAAAAATGTTTTTTAAAGTTTTGTTTTTTTGTATGGCGCAAGAAATTTCTTTTGTTTGTATATCAACATATGCAGGTGTTACGGGGCTTTTATCGTAGTCTATAAAATCATCAATTGAACAATCTAGAATATTTGCAATTTTTTGAAGCGTATCGAGTGTCGGATTTTTGTTTGCTCCGCTGAATATTTTATCTATGTTGCTGATTGGGATGTTTGTTAATTGTGAAATTTTTAGGTTTGTTAACCCTTTTTTAATTTTATGCGAATTTAATTTTTCTTTGCTTAAGGTGTTCATTTTTTATCCCTCAGGCTAAATGATAAAAGAAAAATACCTTTTTTGCAAACTTATTTGGACTAGCAAGAAGGTGTAATAAATTTCTTGACTACATCAAAATATTGAAGTAATATACTTGTAATACTATAATAAAGTAATGTATATACAATCAAAACATCAATCTAGTGAAATATGTTTAA
>CALUWL010000034.1 GCA_944324445.1 Candidatus Gastranaerophilales bacterium
CGAACCTCCGGTTCTTACCTCTCGAAAAACTTGCCCATTGGGGCAACTTTTTCTCGGCAGAGTGGCCATCGGCAAATATTATCAAAACCCCTCTTAAATAAAAGTATATATAATTAAAAAGCCCTTATTCAGGGCTTTTTAAACTTATTCACCTCTAAATATACCCAGTATTATATCCCAAAAAGAAAGTCCGCCTCTTGTTCTAAATTTAGAAATTTGAGAAACGCTATCTTTTCTGTATTTTTGAAGTTCTTTGTTTAGTTTTTCCTGTGCAGCCGAATCAACTTTTCTTTTTGCTACAACATCATTTGCATAAGCTAAAAAATTCTTATATTCTATGCAAGAATATCCCGATTTTACAGAATTAGGATAAGCATAATTTGCATAGTCATAAATATTCATTGCTCTTTCAGCATTAGCAGGTTGAGCTTTAAGTGCATCCCAATAGGTTGAAGTTTGTTTAGTTAAAACTACTACAGCAGCAAGTGGGTTGTAGCCTGCATTTGCCATTAAATTTACAGCAACAACATCAGCTTCTTTTTCTTCTTTTGTATATTTATAATTGCTTATTAATTCACTTGCCACACCCGAAACAGCAGCTGTATCACCAGTAATAGAAGAAACAAATCTATCTTTTGAAGCATGACCAGTAATAATATGACCAAGTTCGTTTGCAACAACTGCAGCTACTTCGTTATCGTTTCCAGCGTATGCTAAATCACTTTTTGAAATACTTACAACTCTATCATCAACAAAAGAAGAATTGTCAACCGTTTTATCGGTAACTTCAAATTTTATATTAGAAGCCGGAATACTGTTTTTTGTTAATAAATTAGCACCAATTGTCTCCACTCTTGAAGCAGCATCATAAGTTGCCGCATGAGCAGTTAGCAAAAAAGCAGTCATGATAAACAATGACATAAAAATCTTTTTCATAAAAAATCTCCTTCTTACCCTCTTAACCTATAAAAGCACAAAATAAAGTGCTCAGCAAGCTTTTTAATAGTTTTATAAATATGAATTTTTATTATCAAATTAAAGTTGCATAGGCAATTTTTTTATTTTACAATCATTGTATAAATAGAAGTTGTTAAGGTGTTAAATGAAACTAGCTGAAGTAAAAAATCTGAAGCCTATTCAGGTTTCAATTAAAATCCCAAAAACAAAAAACCAGTTAAAATCAAATAACCCTGCCCAAAATTCTACACTGCAGGGATTAAATTGTTTGGCTGTATACAATAAAGCCAATATAAGCTTTAAAGGATACTGCGGAGACAAACAGCCTGCAAAAAAACTTTTCTGGATATTGACCGGAAGAAATAGTATATATAGAGATGAAGATATAAATAATTCTGCTTGGAGAGTTGAAACAAGCGCCGGTCAAAAGGCTTGGAGCACTATTGCTCCTTGGGATTTACTCAAAAGAACACCGGAACAAGCAATCCAAGGAATATGTACATTAAATAACACATATTATATTCCTGATTACATTTTAAGCCCAAATTATGGTGATAACTGGGGAAGAAGAGCAAATTATCTTGAATTAAACCCAAGACTTTTAGCTAAAGCAGAAGGAAATAAAAAATCAGAAGGCCTGCTGAACACAATAAAGGTTCTGCCTGCTATACCTCCTTCCAGCAAAAATATTCCAAATTGCATTATAATATCTCAACTGTATCCTACATATGGAAGCTATAATGACGGATATACGGGTAATGAAGGTTTATATTGTGTTGATTTGCATTCCGGCATATCAAAAAATCTCACCTCAAGAGAACTTACTCGTAACGGAGAAAGAATGGGGGATGATGAGCTTGTAAAAGCATTTAATGATTTAGCGCATTTCAGAGGCTTTAAAACAGGTTTTAGAATGCCTATATCCGAAGGACAGATTTCAGTCAAAGGAAGACCTTTTAGCTGGCAATATGATGAAGATGCATATATAGATGCTTGCGTATATGCAATTGATCTCGGTTTTGATTGCATATTTTTTGATAGCGGAAAACATGTTGATAATTACGAAATGGAACATTATTGCGGCGTTGGAATAGTTCCGGACTACAAAAAAATGCAATACATAACTCAACAAATAAGAGCTCGTTCGGGAAGAAACGATATAGCTTTTGTTGCAGAAAAAGCTGATGTCAACTCAAGATATGAAAACTTAGGATATACAGCAGGTACAGACTGGGGTTTAGCCGATGATTTCGGAAATTTAATGCATGAATACGATAAACAATCATGGAATTCAAACTATGCAGCGGGCCCTTGCGTATCAGATGATAATGATAATGGCTCTATGTCTTACGAAAGAAGATTGCAAAGAATAAAAAACACACTTCATTCATTTAGAGATGCAGGCAAAAAATTACCTGTTTATATGCAAATGCATGATATTTTTCCTCTAAAAGAAGGGGTTGAAACCCATGACACTATGATGCACAGTTATAATAGAAGCGCATATGGTGATTTAGACAGTCATTACAATAACATTTTTGCACATAGTGAAGCTGCAAGAAATCAAACAATGAATGTTTACAAAGAATTCGAGAGCATAATGAACTGTTAACTGGAATTAATTCAACTTTCGAATAAAATTTTAAAATCTCCGAGGTAAATTATATAAAAAGGAGATTTTATGGAACATATTAAAGAAAAACTTGAAAATCTGATTTGTTTTTGCGGTGAACATATTAATTCAAATGTACTTTTAAAAAACGGGGATTCACTTGCACTCTTAATTGCTTTAAAAAAACATCAAAAAATGCAGGAACATTTTTCCCCTGTTGATGCTTTTATATATGTGCTTGAAGGAGAAATTGAATTTAAATTTAGTGAAAACAATGAAGTTATTGAAATAAAAAAAGAAGAAATTTTCTTTTTTAAAGCAAACGAAAAACATAACGTAACTGCAAAAAAGGATTCTAAAATGCTTGTTATAAGAATATAAATATGTTAATTTTTTCTTATGACAATTATTCCTGAAGATTTAGCTATAAATAAACCTGATAAAACTCTGCTGAATAAGATGAATAAGACTGATTTAAAAGAAAAGGTCTTATACAAAATTGACACTGATTTTCATTCAATATCGGTAGTTGAAAACAAGTTTGGTCGTTTTATTAAATATAAAGACACTTATCAAGCAGGATACATCGAGAATGAATTCTATAAAGGCAATCTGCCTTATATAAATTATTTTTTAATTCCTTACCTTGTTAATCCGAATATAAAAACAATTCTTTTTATAGGGCTTGGTTCGGGTATTATATTAAAACAATATCAAACATTATTTAAAAAACTAAAAAAAATTGATATCGTAGATATTGAAGAATACATTTTTCCTGTAGCAGAAAAATATTTTGATTTTAAATTATCTGACAAAATGAATTTTTACCTTCAGGATGCCCTAATTTATTTAAAAAATTCAAAACAAAAATATGACCTTATAGTTGTAGATATAGCAGATAACGAAGGAATAGACGAAAGATTTACAACTAATGAATATTTTTCATCAATTAAAAATCATTTAACTAAAAACGGTATTTTTGTTTCAAATATGCCATCTTCAAGGGATGTTTTTAACAAAAAAAATAAATTTATATTGGATTTAATTAAAAAACATAAAGATATATTTACTGATACAAAACTATATAACGGCAAAACTTCAAACGAAATATTTTATAAAGTCTTTTTCAATATAGATAAAGAAGTTTTAGATATAACCAATTTAATTATTATTTCATCAAATAAAGAAATTAAATTCAAACAAAACGTTAAAGATATAGAGAATTTAAATGTAAATATAACAAAATATTTAGAAGATAGCATTTAATTTTTTTATGATAAAATCTTCTTATAGTGACTTTTTAAGGAGAGGAAAATGAAAAAATATAGAATTGGTGTTGATATTGGCGGAACTAATATCAAAATTGCACTTGTAGATTTTGAAGGAAAAATAATATATTCAAACACAACGCCAACAAGAGCTGAAATGGGTTTTGAAGCAGGGGTTGCAAACATAAAACAAGCCATAAAAGATTTAATGCAAGAAACAAAAGAATCAGCAAAAACAATTGAAGCAATCGGCTTTGGTTTACCGGGGCAAATTGATTATAAATTAGGTATGGTAAAAAATCTTCCAAATATCCCAGGTTGGATAAACATTCCTTTAGGAAAATTAATTGAAGATGAATTTCAAATACCGACAAAATTAGATAATGACGTTCGTTGTGCAGCATTAGGAGAACTTAATTTCGGAGCAGGAAAAGGCTGTGAAAATTTAATATGTATTACAATTGGAACAGGTATCGGCTCAGGAATTGTGTTAAACGGCAAACTTGTTAGAGGCGCATCTAATGCAGCAGGCGAAATCGGACACATCAAAATGACTCTTGATAAAGGCCCTCTTTGCGGATGCGGCGATCATGGATGTTTTGAAGCTTATGCATCAGGTCCATCTATAGTTTCAATGGCAAAAGAATTTATCTCAGGCGGTAAATCCGCAAAATACAAAGAAATGGCAACAGATGGAATTATAACACCATATATCGTAGCTCAAGCGGCTCTTCAAGGAGACCCTGTATCTTTACAGATATTTAAACAAATGGGCGAAATTATAGGCATAGGGCTATCTTCCGTTGTTAATCTTTTAAACCCTGAAAAAATTATAATCGGAGGCGGAGTAGCTGACGCTGGTGAAATTCTGCTAGGACCAATCAGAAAAACAATTGAAGATAGAGCAATGCCAATTCAAAAAGAAGCCGTTAAAGTAGTCCCTGCACAACTTGCAAATGCTGCAGGAGTTATCGGAGCAAGTCTTTTAATCAACAGTTAAGAATATGCCTGTATATTTTTTGTGGGGCGATGAAGATTATTTAATCGAAAAAAGAGCCCTAAATATAAAAAAACAAATTTTGAAAGATGATATCAACGAGCTCAACTATAGAGCCGTTGATAATCCTTCTTTCTCTTTGTTTTCAGAGCTTTTAAGAACCAATGCCATGATGTTTGGAGATGTTGTCATTCAAATTAAATGTGCAAAATATTTTCTTGAATCAAAAAACAAAGAAAAACTTGATGACAAACAAACAAAAGAATTAATTGATGCCATAAATAATATATCCGAAAGAATTCATATAATTTTAATTTGTCCAACACCAAGAGGAGAAAAGAAAAAACCGGACAGCAGAAAAAAATTATACAAAGAACTAATCAAAATAACTAAACCGGAAGAATTTCAAAGTTACAGAACTTATGAAGAATACAAACTTATACCGATTATAAAAAAACTAGCTGATGAAATAGGATTAAAAATAAATCAGCAAGAATGTTCTCTTTTAGTTCAAACTGTTGGTTCATCTTTAAGAGATATAGCAAATCAGCTTGAAAAACTAAAGTTATATGCATATCCGAATAATATAGTTACATCAGATATGATAAAAAACGTTGTATCAAACAATACGGATATATTTAATCTGGTTGATTTAATTTTAAAAAAGGATTATAAACAAGCACTATATGACATTTCAGAATTATTGCAAAAAGAGCATTACCTGCCAACGCTAGCTTTTATTCAAACAACATTTTCCAATCTGGTAAGATTAAAACTTTACGCAAGTACATGTTCAAGTTATGAACTTGCAATCAAATTAAATCAAAACGAATATGTCTTAAAGAAAAACCTTGAAAAAATAAAAGACATAGATTTATCTGAGCTAATAAGATTAAAAATAAATCTAACCGAAGCAGAATACAAACTAAAAACAGGCACTATAAAAGATCCTCTTTTAGCTTATGAACTTGCATTTATAGAAACCGGGAGAAAAATATGATAAATACATATTTTAAAGACAAATTCCCTTTTGCATATAATTATTTTTCAACACTTTTAGAACTTGTCAAAAATAAACAAAGACAATTTCCTCAAGCACTGATTTTTGAAGGAGCAGACACAGAAAACCAGTATCTGTTTGCTCTTGAGCTGGCTAGAATTTTAAATTGCAAAAACAATAACGAAAAAAATTGTGATTGTATTAACTGTAAATGGATAAAATCTTTTTCACATCCTGCTGTAAATAACGTTTCTCAAATCCATTTTAAAGGAGAAAATGATGAATCCAAAACAGTAATTTCAGTCAAACAAGCTAAAAGAATAGAACAAGCTTTAAGTCTTTCAAGCGATTATCACAGATTTTTTATCTTTTTTTCATCCAAAGAAAAAACATATGAAGACAATGAACTAAGCGATTTTAAAACCTTGGGGTATGATTGCAGAATTAATTTTTCAATTGAACCGCTTGAATATTCAACATTTCACACAACAACCCCTAATGCACTTTTAAAATCTATAGAAGAGCCACCCAAAAACACGACTTTCATATTTTTAACAAAATCAAAAGAAGATATATTGCAAACCATTGTTTCAAGATGTCAAAGTTTTAAGCTAAGTTCAAAAAAGAAAACTCTATCTTATAAAGAAATTTATCCCATAGTATCAGATTATCCAAAAATCGATTACTACAAAGCACTTGAAATTTCAGATAATTTGCAAAAATACATAAAAGAAAATTCATTTATTGAGCTTGTTTTAAATCAATTTTTGGAATTTTTAAAAGAATTAATAAAACAAAATGATTTTAATATTGAACTTTTAAGGAAAATAAAAAAAGATATAGATTTTATTAATCATGCTATAAAGCAATCAAAAGCGAGCATTTCAGATAAAATTGTATTAGATACTTTGATGCTAAAAATTGCAAGAGGATATTAAAAATGAAAAAACCAATTATAGCTCTTTCGATTCCAACAGGAATAGGTGCCGATATTGGAGGTTACGCCGGAGATTTTGGTTACATTGCAAGAAAATTCAGCAATCATTTTTATTGCATAGTTAATCCTAACGCGGTTAATGGCGGCATATTAAGTGCAATAAACAATAATATGGCATATCTTGAAGGATATCTTTTCGATGATTTTTTTAAAGGAAATATTTCAATTACTCCAAAAAAAGAAAACGAAACAAACAAAATCGGAGTAATTTTTGACTCAGAAATCCCTGAAAATATTTTAAATGTACATATAAACACAATTAATTCTCTTAAAATGGTACAAGGAATTGAAACAATCGGAGTCGAATATACTAAAGAACCAACCGGAGTCGAAATAGTTATTGAAAACAATATCTCATCAGGCAATTTAAAAAACCCGAATGCAATTATTGAAGCAGCGCAAAACCTAATCAAAAAAGGAGCTGAAGCTATTGCGGTTGTTTGTTATTTTAACGAAGATTCAGAAGATGTTAATTATTCAAATGCTAACGGAATTGATCCAATAGGAGGAGTAGAAGCAGTTATATCTCATTTAATAACGCAAAAATTCAAAATTCCTGCTGCGCATTCTCCTGCATTTTCAGATATCGATATATCAAACAAAATTGAAAACCCTAAAGTAGCCTCTGAAATGATAAGCTCCACTTATCTTCCCTGCATAATGCAGGGATTAAACATTGCTCCAAAAATCGAAGGATTTAATGAGGGGCAAATTAAAAATACCGATGTTGAATATTTAATTGTTCCGTATGATGCCCTGGGGTCGCCTGCTGTGTTATCATGTGTAGAAAATAATATCAAAATTATAACAGTTAAGAATAAAACCACACTAAACGTAACAAGTGAAAAATTAAATATTAAGCCCTATAAACATTTTGAAAGCTACGAAGAATGTCTCAGAAATCTAATTTAAAAAAAAGACAAAAAAAATTAGAAGAACTAAAAAGCCTATTTAATTTAATAGCAATTGGAATTAGTATTTTTTTATTAGTTGGCGCAATTAAAATCGGTATCAAGATTTATAACCCGCAAAAGAAAAACTATATCAAAAATACTAACCTTGCATACGAACTAATTAGAAAAGAACTTAACCAAATATACAAAACCCAAAAATACATTATAAAAAGCATTGAAGAAGATAATGTATGCGAACTTTTAAGTCAAAAACTATCGTCAAGCGGCAGCAATTGTTATAACACAAGCCAAAATTACAGCTTTAATTTTAATATCAAAAGGACCGATATAGAAATTTTAGGACTTGAAAAACCAGCATACAATCTTGAAGGAAACCTTGTAAAAGATTTTATAATAGATATAAACGGCTCTAAAGGCGAGAACAGATTCGGAGTAGATAGAGTCCCCGTAAGACTTTATTCGACAGGAAGACTCGGCGGAAATTTAAGTCCAATTAATTGCAGCAAGGATGACGAAAAAGACTATTACTTTTATTATTCGCCAATTTGCGCGGGTGAGCCTGAAATCAACTTTATGGCAACAAACACGCCTTTCGGATACGATGTAATACAAATAGGCGGCAAAAAAGGAATTTCTAATAAATTAAACAGGGATATACCCTTTTTAAGAGCAGATTGCATTGCATTTGGCGGAGAATTAATAGCAGGAGAATACTGTGATGCAAAAGGATATTCTTGGTTATCTGCCTGCTATCATGATTATTTGTGTGCAACTGAATTATCTAGTGCAAAATTATAAAAAGGAAAATAAAATGAATAAAAAAAATGCTTGGACACTTGTAGAATTATTTATGGCAATGGGAGTAATTATATTACTTTCTACTATACTTGCAACAACATACAGACCAAATGTACAAAAAGCAAAACTATATATTTATGCATCAATGGCAAATATAACAAAAGGGACAATAGCTGTAAAAGAGAAATATGCAAAAGATGAAACCGGATCAAAAGATTTAAGCTATCAAAATCCCGATAGCACAGATGATACTTTTTGTATAGAAATGGCAGATGTATTTACACTAAATAAGACACCGGAATGCGCCATAGATTCAACAATTTCAACAGTTAATTTATCTTTTCCAAACAAAGTAACCGTACAAGGTTTGGCAACCCCATGGAAAAAACCTTACCCTACTGCAGATTATTCATTTAAAAACATAGTTATTGATATAGATGGAGAAGAAGGTTTAAACAAAGTCTGGGTAGATAGATTTCCCTTGAGATTATTCCAAGGCAGTAAATACGAAGGAGTGCTGCAAGTTGTAAATTGTGCAGATGATTCAATATATGATGACGAAGGAAACAAAATAACACTATCTGACGACACCGGAAAAAGCCCTTATTGCAAACAGAAATTCAATGCCAATGGAGCAATTGTAGCAAAAGAATTTTTAAAAGACGATAAAATTATAAATTACGATATATATAAAGCACCTGCGACAGGTGAAAACATTAAAGCGACAATGGTTGCCTCAGCAAGAAGCCCCCTGGAAGCAGATTGCGGAGCATACGGGGGAAAAGGCTTATATAATAGAAAACTTTGTGCACAATACGGATTTAAACTAAGGAGAGAATGTGCTTCTCAAACTGCTTGTGAAGGTTGCGGAACATCTCCATCTGTTTGTCCTGCAAATGAAAATGGAACAGGAATAATTAGTGAATCCGACTGTAACACATTAGCCACAGCAAATAGACAAAATGATTCAGATATCAACTGTTTTACCTTGCAACACAAACCTGGCGGAGGAATGAGCATGTTGGTTGAAACAATGGTAGGTGAAATTAACTAACAGGAGTATTTGTAAAAAACGAAAAATAATGTATAATTAAGTACACTTAAAGAGGTGCGAAATGATTAGCGTAGAATTTATTATCTTATTTTTTATAATGTTTATATGTGCAGTTTGGTTATTTTTATCGCTTGCCGTTTATTTTATACCGGTAATCGTAGCTTATATAAGAAGACATAACAATACTCTTGCTATAACACTTTTAACAATATTTTTAGGTTGGACGTTTTTTGGCTGGCTTGCAGCACTTTTATGGGCGCTGAATTCAGACATAAAAGATAAAGAAAACGACTATTAAAATTTATAGCCTTGTATAAATTTTTTAGGCAAAAACTCACCTATTGTTACAATAAAAATATGCTCAGCCAAATTTAATATAATAAGCGTATCCGATGTTGCATATTTTTGTCTTAGTCTGCCTATTGCTTTTATAGAAATAACACCATCGTCAAATTTTTCCATTAAATCGCCGGAATATTCATCTCCAAAATAAGCAATAGCATCAACAGAAATTGAACCAGAGTTTTTTGTTAAAGACTCTTTTAACAAAAATTCTAAAGGATCAATAAACCATCTTTTAGTCCAATCTGTCTTGTGTTCAGTATATATTTTATTATCGGCTAAAATCGAGCAAGAAATATTTTGATTTGAAACATTTTTCAATTTAATATCTTTATAATTCTTGTAGGTTTTGTATAATATATCCACGATTTTATCTCGAGTTAAATTATATTTTTGAAGAGCCTCAATGCAACCGTTAGAAAATTTCACAGGTTTATTTTTATCAAAAATATTAGATGTTTTTAAATTTCTATATGGCAGCAATTCAATCAAATTAACAGCTTTTACAATCAAACCTGACTCATTATTTTTTTCAAAAGAAAAAATAATCGTATCATCACTAAAATATCTATTAGTATTAAACCAAGATAAACAATCCTCACAAGGTACAGCGCTAATATGCGGCTCATTTAAATCAATTGCTTGTGCCATACACAAATATTTAACTTTAAATTCAAAACGACTGCCGTCATTTTTTCTCATAAAATTCAATAACGATTTATTATACAAAGACAAAATCGCGCTTCTTTCAGCGCAAATAGAAGAAATTTCATTTCTTGTATTGTTAAAATTTGTTCCTATCCCCCACAGGTCAATATTTGAACAAGCATTAACAGCAAAACCCCGTTTTGTAATGTTTCCTGCATGAATATTTGCAAAAGCAAGCTCATGAGCTTCCAATAATTTTTCAATAATGACATGTTTTTTCTCCAAGCTCAAATCTAAACTAAAATTTGAGACAAATGGGATTTTTTCAACATCAATCATATATTTTTTAGTTAATAAGAAATTTTCATAACAGGGTTTACTAAGGTTCATACTTAATTAAAACCTCATAAAAAAATTTTTGCAACAATAAATTAAATCCGCCAAATCTATGGCGGATATTCCCAAATCTAGTAGTAAACCTTATTTATACTTTTTTTTCGTTAATAATCTTTTTAACATTCCACTTTTTACCTAAAAAATTAAGCCATCACTCCTTTCAAACAGCTTTATAACTCCTTGACTATGGTTTAATTCTAAAACATCACAAGTTCAATGCAATACATATTAATGTTAAAAAAGTTTTACAATAGTCCACTTTAAGAAATAATAAAGGAAAACTCAACTTTACAAACTTAATATTACAATAAAGAATTGACAACCTGAAAAGCGTTATCTAATAAAGATTTTAAACATGCTGGTACCTATAAGCTAATCAAAAAGGCGTTTTAATATTTTATCAAAATCTATTTCATCAGCACAATTTTTATTTAGTCCATTACCATGCATTTCGGATGGAATTAATACATTTTCAACATCTTTAAATTCAACATCTTTTTTATTCATAATATTTACCTCTATATATATAAAGTAAATATTAATTATATAATTTCACAAACTTAGAATTTATTTACAAATTGAAACAATATCCCGACAAAACCTGCAATTGCCATATATATAATTGGATCTCTTTTGAGTTTAAAAGTTAACGCAAAAAGCAAGACGACCAAAAACAAAGCTTTTAAATCCAGAGTTTTTAAAGACAAAGCATTTAATAAAACTAAATTATAAAACAACTTAGCGCCAACACTTAAAATCAAAGCGCAAGATGTAGGGCGAAGGACGTATAAGACTGATTTAACATATTGATTTTCAGAAAATTTCTTATACAATCTGAAAACTTGGCTTGTAATAATCATCATAGGTAAAATAAGAGCAAAACTTGAAATAAAAGCACCTTTTATTCCTAAAGTCTGGAAGCCTGCAAAAGTAGCCATATTAAGCCCGATTGGACCAGGGGTAATACCTGAAATAGCAATTAACTGAGTAAGTTCTTGATGAGAAAACCAATTATATATATCGCATATGTGATACAAAAAAGGCAAAGAAGCATACCCGCCGCCAAAGGTAAAAAGTCCGATTTTAAAAAATTCAAAAAATAAAAGAAAATAAGTATTAAGCATTCTTCATCCTTCTTGCTTTCTCAATTAAAAGCCCTAAAATCAACGAAATTATTATTAAAATAGCAGGGCTCACTTTAAATATTGCAAGCAATAAAATAATCAAAAACCAAATAAAACTAAAAATATCGACAATGCTTTTTTGCCACATTTCTTTTAATGTTAGATAAATCAAAACAATAACAGATAAATTTACACCCCAGAAAAGTCCTTCAATAAATGAAATAGACATAATTTTAGATAATAAATTCGCAACAATTACAATAGAAACAAATGGAGATAATGTCATTCCAAAAACAGAAGCAAACATACCTTTAATTTTTCTTAATTTATAGCCTACAAGTATAGACATATTGATTGCAATAATTCCGGGCAAGCATTGGCTAACACAATAGTAATCACAAACTTCATCATCACTAAGCCAATTTCTTTTTTCAATAAGTTCCTGTTTCATGATAGGTATTATTACATATCCCCCGCCAAGTAATATTGCGCCGATTTTAAAGAAGGCTTTAAATATATTCCAAGAATTAACTTTTTGCATAACATAATTTTATAATAAAAAAACTAATTCTTATTAGAAAAATAGGGGATTTTTATAATTTTAGCAGCAAGATAATTAATATAAAAATCAATTTCATTTTTGGATTTAGCAGCTATTTTATAAAATTCAAAACATTTTTTATATTTTATATTTTTTATTTCTAAAATATTTAATAAATTTTCGTAGTATCTAATATATTCAAGCACTTTTTTTCTTTTTTCTTTTGATTTTGAAGAATTAAAAATCCATAAAATAAGCCTTAGTGAAATATTTTGAAAATCATTTTCAAATTCTTGAAATTTATTTATTTCTAATAACTTTTGTTTTAATTCACAAAGAGCAATAAAAGCATTTTTTTCATCTCTTAAAGATGAAACAGAATTATCTCTTAATCTTCTATAGACAAGACAATCCGGAATTTTAACGGTTTTTTTAGATAAAAATAGAGCACTATATACAAAAGATAAGTCATTTGAAGATGATAAATTTGAAAATTCTAAATTATATTCATCAATTAAACTTTTTCTAATCATCTTATCCCAAGCCCAACCAATAGGGTATTCAGAGTGAAAATGTGTTTTTTTTATATTTTTAATACTGCCAACAAATTCTTTACTATTGCATATTACAATATCCGCTTTTTCTTCTTCAATTTTCTTATACATATTGTATAAAAAATCGCAATCAAAAACATCATCACCATCAAGAAACAAAATATATTTGCCGCTTGCTAATTTATAACCTTCATTTCTTGCGCTTCCGCAACCTTTATGGGGTAAAAAAAGCGGTTTTATAAAATCAAACTTTTGAGCATATTTTTTAATTATATCAACAGTTGAATCCGATGAACCGTCATCAGCTATTATAATTTCAAAATCTGAAAAACTCTGTCCTATAAGGCTGTTTATTGTTTCAGAAATTATATTTTCAAGATTGTATGTTGTTAAAATAGCAGAAACTCTTATCATTAAAATTTCACCATTCTAATAAAATCAGAAACAATGACGGGATTAAAAGCTTTAGTATCAACAATTGTAAAAATTAATTTTGTTGAATAATCTTTTGCTTTTTCATTTTTTGTTTTATAAGCTCCAATAATTCCTGTAACGTTTTTAAACGGAACATTTTTTACTTTTGCGCTAAATTTAACATAAGGAACTTTTTGACCTTTTGAAATATATGTTCCTTTTTGGAGAATTTTAAAATCTTCAAAAGTGATAAAAGAATCTTTTGATTTATTCAATAAATCATTAATTTTATCATTAATCTCATTTGTTGAAAAATCTTCAGGAGAAAGTTTTTCAGTATCCTTTAAATCAAAAATTGTTATTTTTTGACCGGTTGGAATATATTTTGCATTAATCTTTTTGTAACCAAATAAGTTAAAGCTTCTGCTTAATTGATAATCGCTTGAAACTGATGAAAAATCGCCGTAATCTTTTTCCAGTTTTACAAAATCATTCCTTGAGGGATTTTGATAATTATTAACTTGCTTTTTAACAAAAGCAAACCCGCCAAATGCAAAAAAAGCAACAATTAAAGCTATGAATAAAATTTTTTTGAACAAACTTTTTAAACAACCCATTTTAAGACCTCCCGATAAATTTAAGATACAATAAAAAAGTCAGATTGACAAAGATGTAACTTTAATTTATATTGATTGCAGATTTTGTTATTAAAAAGCAAATGAAGGGGCGCACCACCTTGGGTACGAGCTGCTTTGTTTGCTTTTTTTAGTGGAATAGAACGGAAAAAAACTATGCAAGACAAATTAAAAATAGGAAAATATGAATTTAATTCAAGATTCATTCTGGGTTCGGGAAAATTTAACCTGGAACTTATAAAATCCGCAATTGAAAATGCAAACGCTGAAATAATCACAATGGCACTAAGAAGAATCAACACTGAAACTGATAACATTCTAGATTTTATTCCAAAAAATATAAAAATTCTTCCAAATACATCAGGCGCAAGAAATTCAGACGAAGCACTGAGAATTGCTCTTATTGCAAGAGAACTATCCGGAGCTGATATGATTAAAATAGAAGTCATTAAAGATTCAAAATATCTGCTTCCTGACAACTACGAAACCCTAAAAGCAGTGGAAAAACTTGCAAACGAAGGTTTTATTCCAATGCCATACATGTATCCTGATTTAACCGTTGCAAGAGATATGAAAAACGCAGGAGCTGCCTGCATAATGCCGCTTGGAGCGCCGATTGGAACAAATAAGGGATTAATCACAAAAGATTTTATCCAAATTTTAATAGATGAAATTGATTTACCTGTTATAGTTGACGCAGGAATAGGAAGACCAAGCCAAGCTGCTCAAGCAATGGAAATGGGCGCTGCTGCCGTTATGGCAAACACAGCAATTGCAACATCAGGCGATATTAATATTATGGCAAAAGCATTTAAATTAGCTATTGAAGCAGGAAGATTAGCATATCTTTCAAAATGCGGAGCAACAAACGACTTTGCGCAAGCATCCAGTCCGCTTACAGGATTTTTGAGGTAATTTATGCAAGAAAAATACTTTCCCGATATGGAAATAATTAATAGCGATATTGAAGATAAAATCTTAAACATTGTAAATAAAATTGATTTTAATAAATACAATAAAAACGATGTTATAAACACTCTTCAAAAGGATAATTGTTCAATTGAAGATTTTTGCGCTTTGATTTCACCTGCTGCAAAAGAATTAATCGAACCGATTGCAAAAAAAGCAAAATCCGAAAGAGAAAGGTTTTTTGGAAAAAATGTATATTTTTTCACTCCGCTATACATTTCAAACTATTGCGAAAATCATTGTGTTTATTGCGGTTTTAATTGCAAAAATAATATCAAAAGAGCAAAACTTAATTTAGAAGAAATTGAAAACGAACTGATTGCAATTAAAAAAACAGGACTTGAAGAAATTCTTATTCTAACGGGTGAATCAAGGAAAATGTCTGACGTTAACTACATAGCAAGCGCAGTTCAATTAGCAAAAAAATATTTTAAAAATATAGGTCTTGAAATATATCCGCTAAATACAGATGAATACAATTTGCTTCATAAAAGCGGAGCTGATTATATTACAGTTTTTCAAGAAACTTATGACAAGGAAACATACATAAAAAATCACTTAAAAGGACATAAAAGTATTTATTCCTACAGAATCAATTCTCAAGAAAGAGCCCTAAAAGGCAACATGCGAGGAGTCGGTTTTGGCGCACTTCTTGGACTTGGAGATTATAAAAAAGATACACTATCTACAGCGCTTCACATCTACTTTCTTCAAAAAAAATATCCTAAAGGCGAATTTGCCGTTTCTGTCCCAAGATTAAGACCAACCGTTGCAGATTCAAATATTAACCCTAATGATGTCGGAGAATTAGAGCTTTTACAGATAATGTGCGCTTATAGAATTTTTCTTCCCTTTATTAACATGACAATTTCAACAAGAGAAAGGGCAGATTTTAGGAATAACGCAGTAAAAATCGCAGCCACAAAAATTTCTGCCGGCGTATCAACAGGGATAGGAGAACACACAAACAAAAAAGAAGGCGATAATCAATTTGAAATAGCTGACCCCAGAAGTGTTGAGGAAATTTATACTACGTTAAAAAATATTGGCATGCAGCCTGTAATGAACGAATATGTGTGGGTGTAAAACAAAAATGTCGATGGGGGGAATCGAACCCCCAAGGATTTCTCCACATGAACCTGAATCATGCGTGTCTACCAGTTCCACCACATCGACATGAAACTTTACGAAAATATTATACACTAAACACTATGAGGATGTGCGATATTATAAACATCTTTTAATCTTTGAATTGAAACGTGTGTATAAATTTGAGTATTTTTAATACTGGCATGCCCTAATAATTCCTGTACTATTCTTAAATCCGCACCATGCTCCAATAATTTTGTTGCAAAACTATGACGAAATACGTGAGGAGTAACATTTTTTGTAAATTGCAAAGCTTCAACTGCTTGTTTTAGGGCTTTTCTTATACTTTGATTTTGCAATCTGTAGCCGTTGTAATTAATAAAAAGAGGGCTTGAAGGAGTTTTTTCTGTTTTACAAATCAAATCGGAAACATTATTAATGTAATTTAATAAAGCGTCTTTTGTTTTATCGGGAATTAAGACTATTCTTTCTTTTGAGCCTTTTCCAAAAACCCTTATTTCATTTTGTTCAAGATTTAAATTCTCATAATTCAAACTTGATAATTCCGAAATTCGCATGCCGGAAACCCAAAGCAGCTCCAAAATAATTCTATTTCTATATCCAGCAGGAGTGTCAATTTTAATGTTCCTTAAAATATTTTCAACCTCATCTTCATACAAAAAATCAGGTAAGGTTTTATTTTGCTTAGGTGCAGAAATGCTATCCGCAGGATTATATTCAATTATTTCTTCCTGATATAAAAATTTATAAAAAGCTTTAATAGATGCTATTTTTCTTGCTATTGTTGTTTTTGTATAATTTATATTTTGAATAAAATATAAATATTCACTAAATTTTTGAGGCTCAATGCTGACAGGATTTAGCTCTCCCAACCACAACAAAAAAGTATAAACATCATTATAATAAGCACGAATTGTATGAGGTGAAAAATTCTTTTCACTTTTTAAATACAATTTAAAATCTTCCAAAAATTCCTGTTTTGAATTCATAATTAAAATAATTATACACATTTTATCTAAAAAAATTAAATATTTTTTAGTATGTAAAAATGTAACGAAAAATTATATTATTATATAAAATATTTTCCCTTTGTTATATTATCATTTTAGGATATCCCCAAAATAAGGAATTAGTTTAAATTGCAAAACAATTTCGATAGTCTTGATAATCTAGAATTAGGAGTTCAAAAATCCTCTGTTGTGCAAGAAAGAGCAGGACTGGTTGCTGTTTATATGTACAAACAATTCATAGAATTTCATCAAGCAACGCTTAATACTAACGACATGTTCTCTAAAATACTCGACAACTTAATTTCAGTCCTTGAGTATCTTAAACAATCGCTGAATATAAGAAATGTACCGGTTCAAAACGTAACATGTACAATAGATTCTACAAAAACTTTAGCTATAGTTAACGTTTTATGGCATAAAATCAGCTTCACATGCCGCTTTAACATTTCTCCTAAAGCACTTCCCAGAAAAAACGGCAACCCGATGTTTTGCGGAAGAATTTTTGCAATAAACGGAGATTTTACAAAGTTAATCAACGAAAAAGATGACTATGAAAAACAAATGGATGTGCTTTTAGCAAATGAAATTGCTTCATTATATGTTCCGGCCGAAAAAAATCGAGAAGCAATTATGACAATAAGGCACAAAGACAACCAAGAATTATACATTAGTCAACTCGATGCTCCGAGAGAATTTTTACTCAAAGTTATAGAAATTGTGTGCGCGGGTGGTGAATTCCACAAACAAAACACCAAAAAAACAGGCTTTATATTCTAGTTACGACAAGGTCGGATATATATCCGACCTGTTTGTTTTTGTTATGCTTCAGCCATTTTAGTACATACTATTTTTTTCATTAATTTTTGAAAAAAGCTCATTGCAGGGGGTTCTACAATTTTTGCGAGCATTCTCAGTTCATTTTCATATTCCACACTCACTGGGTTGTATTCGCATAATTCTAAGTCTTTTTCGTAATCCATTGTGTCATCCTTATTTTGTACTAACCTCAACATGTATAACGACATGCAGATGTCAAATCTTTAAATTTTTATTTAATTGTTTACAATTATTAATATTTTTTTAATGTAAAATCTAATGTTATGAAAATAAAAGTAAAATCATTAGAAGAAACAAAAAAACTTGCTAAGGCATTTGCAAATTCTCTAAGTAAAGAAGGGCTTTTTGTAACTCTTACTGGCGATATCGGCGCAGGCAAAACTCAATTTGTAAGATATATTATAGAATTCTTAGGAGTGCAAGAAAAAGTAACAAGCCCAAGTTTTGTAATATTAAACGAATACAATTCAAAACTTTGCCCGATTTATCATTTTGATTTATACAGACTTGAGCAAAAAGGATTAAAATCAATCGTATCGGAGTTAAGAGAGTATTCTAAAACAGGAATGCTGACTTTTATTGAATGGGCAGAATTTGCATTTGATGAAATTCCTCATGACTCGCTTAAAATTAACGTTATGTACGATGAAAATGATGTGGATATTAGAATATTTGAATTTAGCGCCCAAAATGAAGAAACAAAAAAATTCTTAGATAAATTTAATCACGAGGTACACAAATGAATCTGCTTGCAATATGTTCAGCATTAGATAATTCATATATAGCAATAAAATACGATGGTAAAATATTATCTAAAATTATAAAAAGCGATAAAAATTATCACAGTTTATATATAATTTCAGAAATCAAAAAAATAATTGAAAATAATAATATTAAACTTGAAAATCTTGATGCAATTACAGTAAACTGCGGACCAGGAAGTTTTACAGGTATAAGGGTGGCACTCACCAATGCAAAAGTTTTAGCAGGAGAATTAGATAAACCTTTAATACCTTTAAACACAGCAGAAATTCTACTTAAAGCCTATGATTGCGATTATCTTTTAATGGATGCAAGAAGGGATATGTT
>CALUWL010000035.1 GCA_944324445.1 Candidatus Gastranaerophilales bacterium
CTTAAAATTTCGTTTGCTTGTTGTTCGATTTTACCTTTAAAACTTATCTTTCCTGTTTTAATTGCAAAAATTAAACCCCCTGCAATTGCAGCAAGTCCGATTGCAGCAGGAATAATAATTTTTTTATTTGCTTTTATTTTATCAATAAGCCCTGTTTTATTTTTTGTTGATAATTCAACCGTATCGCTTTTAATTTCAGGCGCGGGTGCTTGAGCTTGCGCTTGTGTTTGATTGTTGTTTAATTTATTTTTTTCAATTATTGCTCTTGTTAGAGGGCTTATTGTTGTCATAAATTATCTCCTTTATTATGTTTATTTTAAAACATGTGAATTTATTTTGTTGCTTTTTAATTTGCCAGCATTAAGAATTGTAACAATTCTATATTATATAAAACGATTTTATATTTGTACTATAATATTAACTACAATGTTATTGCCGGGTCGGAATTAAAAACCTTACCGGCACAGTAAAAATTAAGGAGAAAAAGATGACATTAAAAAACTTTTTATTCACATCTGAATCAGTAACGGAAGGACACCCTGATAAGGTATGTGACCAAATTTCAGATGCTATTTTGGATGAATTTTTAACAAAAGATCCTAAATCAAGAGTAGCGGCTGAAACAACCGTAACAACAGGTATGGCTTTAGTGTGCGGTGAAATTACATCGAATTGCTATGTTGATATTCCGACAGTAGTTAGAAATACAATTAAATCTATCGGCTACAACGGTGAAGAAGGCGGTGGATTTGACTATAAGACTTGCGCTGTGTTAACTTCAATTGATGAACAATCAACAGATATTGCAGGCGGCGTTAATAAAGCTCTTGAAACACGTTCAGATAACGCTGATACTTCAAAAGATGAAACACTTGATATAGGTGCAGGCGATCAAGGTATTATGTTTGGTTACGCTTGTAATGAAACACCTGAATTAATGCCTCTTCCGATTGCATTAGCTCATAAATTAGCATATAGATTAGCGCAAGTTAGAAAGCAAAAACTTGTTAATTATCTTCGTCCGGACGGAAAAAGCCAAGTTACCGTTGAATACAAAGATGGTAAACCATATAGAATTGATACAATCGTTATTTCAACTCAACATGACCCTGAAATAAACGATGTATCAGATAATCAAAAAATTCAAGAAATCATAAGAAACGATATGATTAATCTTGTAATTAAACCAGTGTTTGAAAATTATGATGTTAAACCTGATGAATCTACAAAATATTTAATTAATCCTTCGGGAAGATTTGTAATTGGCGGACCTCAAGGGGATGCTGGTTTAACAGGAAGAAAAATCATTGTTGATACTTACGGCGGTTATGCTCGTCATGGCGGCGGTGCTTTTTCAGGAAAAGATCCTACCAAAGTTGACCGCTCGGCTGCATACGCTGCTCGCTGGGTAGCAAAAAATATTGTAAAAGCCGGCTTAGCTGAAAAATGCGAAATTGAACTTGCTTATGCAATAGGCCGCGCTCAACCTGTATCTGTTTTAGTTGATACATTTGGCACAGGCAGAGTTTCTGATGAATTATTGTCAAAAATTGTGGTTGATACTTTTGATTTAAGACCTGCTGCAATAATTAAACAATTTGATTTAAGAAATCTTCCTGCTAAAAATGGCGGAAAATTCTATCAAAAACTTGCTGCTTACGGTCATGTCGGTCGTGAAGATTTTTCAATTCCTTGGGAAGAAACCCAAATGGCGTCTGAATTATCAAAAAAAGCAGCTGCTCAAATGGTATAATAAAATAAAACCGCCTCTTTTTGGGGCGGTTTTTTTAGGATTTATTATGTTAAAAAATAATGAAACTTTGCCAATAGGTTCTTTGATTGATTCTTCTGTTTTTGCTCAATCTTTAAAAAGCGGCAGATTTCAGATTTTAATTAAACATTCAACAATTTTTTCTTTCTGGGGTGATATTGTAGGAAGAAAATTTGAAAAATATACAATTCCTTATGCAATAAAAAGTTCAGTTTTATATGTTAGCGCAAAAAGCCCAGTTGTTGTTCAGGAGTTATCTTTAAATAAAAAAGTTTTAATTAAAAAAACAAATACTTATTCAATGCCTTTAGGAATTGAAATTAAAGACATTGTTTTTAACTATAAAAATTTTGAAACATTGTCTTCTAAGGCTTCAGAAGAAAATTATGTTCAGGATAGTTTGATTTGGTATAAAGATGACGAACTCAAAAATCATCAAATTGATAATGATATTGTAGGTGAGATAGAAAAATCTGTTCATAAAATAAATTTTTTAAATGAAGAACAAAAACAAAAACTTATTCAAAAGATTGTACTTAATCAGAAAGCAAAAATGTTAAGAAAAATTGATAATAATAAGTAATTTTTATTTGCGAACACTAGACAAAAATTAAAAATGATGTATAATTAATATTGCTGATTGAATGAGGATTATTATGTTTAAAATTCTACTTGGACTTATCCGAAGCTTAAGACCTTTTCAACAAGAAGGCCTGGTTTTTGTTCCGATTAGGAAAGATTAATTAAATAAGATTAATGTTGAAAAAAGGCCTTTTTTGTTAAAGGTCTTTTTTTATGTTAAAAAATATTTATATTTGTTTAAAATTAAGCAAAAAAATATATTTATGTTTGTTTGAAAAAAGTGAAGGAAAATCTATGAATAAAAAATTAAATTTAAAAATAAAAAATCGAGTCCAAAAATTAATGAATTTAATTTGGGGACTATAATTTTTAATTGTGAAGGAATAATATGGCAATACCGAGCATTATAACAAACGGATTTATAAAAACATTATCAGGTTTAGGAAATAATTCAGATTCAATTGTACCATTGGTTGCAAAAGATGTAATTTCTGATTGTACTTTAATTCATACATATAAAAAAGAAGGCGGAGCAGACGATGTTAGGGAAAAAGCGATAGAGGAATTTGGAACAGGAGCACTTTGGCTTTTTGGAATTCCTGCTTTTAAACTTTTGATTGATAAAACGATTTATCCTTTATTAAATTTAAATCCAAATCTTGACCCTCGTGTTTTGAATAATAAAGACGGCAAATTTGACTTTTTAAAGTCTGTTGCAAAGGATAAAGAAAAAGATGTTTTTTCTACTTTGTCGGATAAGGCAAAAATTTTAAATAAATTTCAACTTCCTTTTACAAATAAACAAATGTATAAAGGAACTTATATTGCAAAATTTTTGGCTTCGACTTTATTGTGCGGGTTTGCGCTTACTAAATTAATAAAATACAAACAAAAAACAACAGATGAAAGAATTAAAAAAGATCTTGAGAAAAATAAACCTCGCAAAAAATCTCAAACACAATTTAATAATTTTTCAGGTCAAGAAAAATTGTATGCTGCTTTTGTAAAAAATAAAAATAAAAATATTTCATTTGGAAATTTTATGCCTGCAGTTGGTGAATTTGCAGCGGATTTTATGTTTAATCCTCTTAAAAACACATCTATCTTGGATGGTTTTATTGCAGGAACCAGATTAAAGGAAGGAAGAAAAGGTGAAAAAGCTGAAATTGGTTTAAAAGAGGCTTTTCAAGTGTTCTTTATATATGGACTTGCAAAACCAATTCAAATGGCATTTGAGGCTGTTGGAAACAGGTTTAATATGCCTATAGAGCTTGATGCAAATGTGATTTTTGATTCTAAATTAAAGGAAAAGTTGAATTCTTGCGTGGAAGAAATTAATATTCTTAAGAATTCCAATAATTTATTACAAGATATTTACAATTTGAATCCAAGAGGTTCACTAGTAGATGTTTTAGCTCAAAACGGCACTCTGCCGGTTGTTAAAAACAAAGGAGTAATCGAAGCAATAAGTACATTTAAACCAATTAACGAAAAAGATGTTAAAAAAGCTTTGGAACATATAGAAAAATTATCAAAATCTTTGGATTCGATAAAGAAAATTAAAGCATTCAAAACCGTTGCTACATTGGGTAACGTTGCTATTGCAATTTGGGCAATGGGAGTGCTTCAACCAAAAACAACAATTTGGCTTAGAAAATTATTGCATAATGGAGATAACAGAAACCCTGCTATAGTTGCAAAAGAACTTGAAATGCAAAAAGCAGAAAGCTAATTTAAACTTCTATAAATAGTTTTCTTCCGACTATATTTGGTTTTCCGTTGTAGTATCCGGCAAAATAACCGCCCGCTACGGGTTGATTTTTGCCGTAGTTATATCCTGAACCAAAAGTTGTTGATAAAAAAGGATTTTCATTTTCTCCTCTAAAGGGGTTATTTGATTGTACCGATGTTTTGGGTAGAGTTGCAATTTGATTTGTTGAACTTAGCGATTTTGTTATAAGTGATACCAAATTTGAGAGCATGATTTATCCTTTTTTTTATTTTCTTAATGAAAAAAATCTAACTGTCAAAATTATTTTAGCATTTTTAAATAAAAATAAATCGAACATTTGATTGGCAATCTTTAACAAATATTAATTTATTATTCAAATTTAAATTCTTATGATAGAATATTATCATTAAGATGACTTTATCATTTTTTATATAAACAATTAAATATGAAAACAGTCTATCTTCGGGACTTTAGTATATAAGAGGATTAGGACAATTATTACTGTATTATATGTAATTTTAGCCTTATTGCTTTTAACAACAGCATCAATGACTATGCTTTTTGTAAGATCAAAAGCTAAGGTTGAAGTTTTGGAAAAAAACGAGCAAAAATATATTGAAGATTTTAAAGAAAAAGAAGCTTTTTTAAAGAAAGAAGCTTTGATTTCAGCTAAAGAGCAACTTCACAAAGAACGACTTGATTTTGAAGAAATGACTCGTGAAAAAAAACTTGAGTTTGAAAAAATTCAACAAGATTTGTTCAAAAAAGAAGATGAATTAGAGGCTAAAACTCAATCTGTTGTTGATAAAGAACTTGTTTTATCAAAAAAACAGGATATGCTTGAAGAAAAAGAAGACTACTTAGCTGAAACTATTGCAAAACAAATATCTGAACTTGAACGTGTTGCTCAGATGTCAAGAGATGAAGCTAAAGAAATGCTTTTGACACAGCTAAAAGATGAACTGGCTGCAGAACAAGTTCAACTTATTAGAGAAAACGAGATTAAAATAAAAGAAGCTGCAGAAGAAAAAGCTCGTGAAATTTTGAGTCAAACCATGCAGCGTTGTGCTATAGAACAAGTTATTGAAACGAGCGTTTCTGTTGTTTCTTTGCCTTCTGATGAGATGAAAGGAAGAATAATTGGTCGTGAAGGTAGAAACATAAGAACACTTGAAACTTTAACAGGAGTTGATTTAATCATAGATGATACACCGGAAGCGGTTGTTTTATCTTCTTTTGATCCTGTAAGACGTGAAATAGCAAAACTAACAATCGAAAAATTAATTCAAGACGGAAGAATTCATCCGGTTCGCATTGAAGAGGTTTATGAAAAGTCCGTCAAAGAAATTGAAAATAAAATCAAACAAGAAGGTGAGCGGGCTGCCGTTGACCTTGGAATTATGAACCTTAACAAAGAGCTTTCAAAAACACTTGGACGCTTATATTATAGAACAAGCTATGGTCAAAATGTACTTAAACATTCGATTGAAGTCGGTCAGATTGCCGGAATGCTAGCTGCCGAGCTTGGTTCGGATGTAAAGAGTGCTAAGCGTGCTGGTTTATTGCATGATATTGGAAAGGCAATAGATCAAGAGCAAGAAGGTACACATGTACAATTGGGGGCTGACTTGGCACGTCGTTTTGGAGAAAAAGAGCTTATAGTTCATGCTATTGAAGCTCATCACGACGATGTACCTTGTAATACGTTAACTGATGCATTGGTTAAAATAGCAGATACTATATCTGCAGGTCGCCCTGGAGCACGTAGAGATACACTTGAAATCTATATAAAACGCCTTAAAAAACTGGAAGAAATTGCAAACAGTTACGAAGGCATTAAGCAGACATTTGCTGTTCAAGCTGGTCGAGAGGTTAGGGTTATTGTTCAACCTAATGCGTTTGATGATGTTGCAAGCGCAAAACTTGCTCGTGATATAGCTAAGCGTATTGAGGATGAACTGGAGTACCCAGGGCAAATTCGTGTAACTGTTGTGAGAGAAACAAGAGTCACTGAAATTGCCAAATAACAACAGTTTCAAACATGCAAAAACAATTTAAAATATTATTTATTGGAGACATTGTTGGTCGTTCAGGAAGAAAAGCCGTAAAAAAGTATTTGCTGACTGATAACAACAAGGATAATTACGATTTTATTATTGCCAATGCTGAAAATGCTAGTCATGGTTTTGGTTTAACAAAGAAAAACCATGATGAGTTATTGGAATATGGTGTAAATTGCTTGACTTCCGGTAATCATATATGGGATAAAAAGGATGTTTTCCAATATATTTCTGACTCCCCTGCTTTGGTTCGTCCGTATAATTATCATAAATCAGCATTGGGTGTAGGATATAGAATTTTTGATGATAAGATAATTGTAATAAATATGCTTGGAAAGACATTTCTTCCGCCCATTGCCTGCCCTTTTGAAGCTTTAGAAAATTTGTTTAATAATTTAAAAGAGAGTGGATTATTTAATGATAAAATTATTTTTATAGATTTTCATGCAGAAGCAACGGCAGAAAAACAGTGTTTTGCAAGATATGCTGCTTCTTTAGGTGCAAATGCGGTTATAGGCACGCATACTCATGTTCAAACTGCAGATGAAACCATATTTGATGGCACTTGTGCTTATTTAACTGATGCAGGATTTTGCGGAAGTAAAAATAGCGTTATAGGAATGGAATATTTGGGCTCCCTAAAACGTTTGATTACTTCTATAAATGAAAGATTTGAAGTTGAAATGTCATATCCGTATATGTTTAATGCTTGCGAAATTGTATTTAAAGGAAATATTCCCAAGAGCATTAAAAGAATAAGTTTTGAATATAGTGATGATGAGGAGAGTGTTGGTGAAGATTGATTTGCATATTCATACAACTTATTCTGACGGAATGCTGAGTCCTGAGCAAATAGTTGATACAGCTCTTGGCTGTGGGTTAGATGTTATTGCTTTGACTGACCATGATAATGTCTTATCGCATGATGTTGCAGGGAAATATGTCGCAAATAAAAATTTGAATCTTGAAATTATCCCCGGAGTTGAAATTAATACCATTTATAAAGGATTTGAAGTTCATATTTTGGGTTATTTTATGGACAAGAATAATTCTGATTTTATCAATATGCTCCAGTTTCAACAAAAAGCAAGAATTGAGCAGACTAGACAGATTATAGATTTATTAGCTAAAAAACAAGGAATAAGAATTAAGTTTGAAGATGTTCAAAAACTTGTTGCGCCGTCCGGCTCTATTGGAAGACCTCACATAGCAAGAGCTATAACTAATTCAGGAGGTACTGCTAATGTTATGGAAGCTTATGCAAAATTTATAAATAATAATTCAGATGTGTACGTTGAAAGAAAGACGGTTTCTCCTCATGATGCGGTTGAAGTTATAAGTGAGGCTGGAGGAATTCCTGTTTTTGCTCATCCGATTGATGTTGATATAGCTGATGAACTTACTTGTGAATTAGTTAGTTATGGTTTAAGGGGTATAGAAGCTTATCATAGAAAACATTCACCTGCTGCAGTTGAGCATTTTTCAACTTTAGCTGAACAATACGGTTTAATTGTAACCGGCGGTTCGGATTTTCATGCACCGTCTATGAACCATGGTACTATTTTAATGGGTAAAAATTTTGTTCCTGATTGGATTTATGATAAGTTAATCAGGGAAAAGAAGAGAATTGATTTAGCGTAATTTTTTTTAAACGCATAATAAAATAACAAAAAATTTTTTTCAGGTGCGTTATATTTTTGTATGATAAAAAGGATTTAAAATGAGAATTTATAATACAGACAATTTTAAGTTTTTCGGGGTAAACTCAAAACAGCCTTTAAAACAAAATGCACATTCTGCCGATAAAAGCTGTTGTGATTTTAGTTTGTTCCCTGATAGAATGTATACTGTTGCGAATTTTTTAAAACAACGCGGAAATTTGTTGCATGATACTTTTGTAAAAAGTATTGATAATCAAGCAATTTCTACATACACTTTGACCGTAAAACGTTATAACGACGGATCATCTGAAATTTGTGAGTTTAAACCAGAATCACAAGATTATAATCGTTATAGATTCGATAGTAATGGACAGTTGGAAAATGTTCTTTCTCATAGTGCAAAAGAATATATAGATACTAAATTTGATTTCACATCAGGCAGATTTAAATACGATGTTATATAATCAATATTCATTTTCAAGATAATCAAATATTTTTTTGAATTTATTATTTAATTTTTCAATATCTTCGTTTTCGTCAATTTCAATGGTCAGTGTTGGAATATTACGCTCTATTCCGCAATATGTTCCGAAGCTTCCAGGCGTTGGATATCCTATGTCGTTTGAAGTTTCATATCCTATTATTTCAGATATTTTTTTTGCAAGATTTTCAGCCGGACCATCATAGTTAACTACTTTATAAGGTGAATGGATTGTAATTATTGCATCAAATTTATTTTCATTAATTAAATTAACAAGAAATTGTGTTTCAACTTCGCTATTTGGAGTTTTCCCGCCAAAATAATCGTTATTTTCACTTAAAATCCAGTTTTTTGTAGGGAAATTTCTATTTAAATCTACTCCTCTTGAGTTTTTGCGACATTTGCTCGGATTTAAACAAGGTATATAGTATACCGAATTTTTACCGTTTTTTGGATTTTCTTTGATGTATGAATTAATAAAATATTCGCCTTGCGGCTCATCTCCATGAAAAACTCCAATTACGAGAAGTTTTTTGTCATAATTGGAGTTTTCTTTTTTAATTATTTTGATAGTCATTTTATCCTATTCTTTGAAACATATAACCAATGCCGCGTGCTGTTAATATAAGTTCAGGATTGGCAGGATCTGTTTCAAGTTTTGAGCGTAGTCTTGAAATATGAACATCGACTACACGAGTATCAATTCTATGATCAGGCGGATATGCCCAAACGTGTTGCAATATTTCGTTTCTTGAGTAAGCTGTGCCAGAATTATTTACAAGAAGTTCAAGTAAACTGAATTCCATTCCGGTTAAACGAATTCTTTCGTTTTTGCGATAAACTTGACGTCTTGCTGTGTCAATTTTAATATTTCCTGTTGTTATAACATTTTTTGTTGTTTTTCCTGTAGGAACTGTAATATCTTTGCTTACTGTTCTTCTTAGGACCGCTTTAACTCTTGCTTCGAGTTCTTTTGGACTGAATGGTTTAATTACATAGTCATCTGCACCAAGTTCAAGTCCTGTTATTCTTTCTGAAACATCACCTAAAGCAGTCAGAATAATGATTGGTATATCGGAAACCCTTCTGATTTCTCTTGTTACTCCGTAGCCATCCATTTTTGGCATCATAACATCCAAAATCACAATGTCGGGGTTAGTTTTGTTAAATAATTCAATCGCTTCTTCGCCGTCTTCTGCTGTAACTACATCATATCCGGCCATTTTAAGACGTGTTTCAAGAATTCTTCTTATGCTCGCTTCATCATCCACGACAAGAACTTTTTGTTTTGCATCTGTGTTTTCATTTGAGATGTCTTTCGTCATTTTTCTTCCTTACTTATTCATATCAATTTATAACATTACAAAATATATATTTTTTTGAACTTATATTAACATAAATTAATTTATTTTGCAAAAAGTAATTGTTGAATAATAAAAAAGCTCGCTTTTGCGAGCTTTTGCTAGTTTTTTAGGATTTGGAGAGTTAGTTAGTTTATGCTAGTTGTATTGTACTATTTTGAATATTTTGTTTAATACTGTCTTTTAATGTTTGAAGTTCTGCTTCTTCTGATGAAATTAGCGTTTCTAGTTCTGCTTGTTTGTTTTCTATTTCTTTTTGTTTTTCATTTAAGATTGGCATAATATAATTTTGAGCATATTCTTCAAGTGCTTCTTCATAGAATTTTGAATACATTGCAGTTGTATCCAGATTTCCGCTTTCATCGTAATATAATTGCGCTTGAGCTGCTATTGAAGGATTGTTGTAATATTGCTCTTGTGTCAAATCGTCATACGCTGAAGCATAGTAATCAGTTTGTTCATTTGCAATTTGAGAGGCTGTTTCGTTTGAATAGCCCATAAAATCAAGAGCATCTCCGAATAAATCTGTTCCTAGTGACGATATTTCATTTGGTGTAATTTGACCATCACCTATTGCGTTTGCAAAACTTGAAAGTTGTCTTAAATAACGATTAATTTGTAATAATTCCAAATTATGATCGTTCAAACTTGTTTGAATCTGCGACCTTCTGGCAGACATTGTAATCCAGCCCATAATTAACACTCCTAACCTAATTTTTTAAACTAACCTTACAATATAATAAAGTATTTTTTTAATATTAAATTGCTCTTTATTTTCTGTTTTCTTAATATTTCTTAACAAAAAAATCCAATGTTTGTAGTTTAATATTTTATATGATAGATAACAATTTTTTAGATGAATATGAAGCAATTTTGCAAAATGTTGAACGTCCTTCAAGATATATAGGAGAAGAATTTGGCTCATATAATAAGGATTTTGATAGCGCAAAGGCAAAATTTTTGTTTGTTTTTCCCGATAAATACGAAATCGGAATAAGTAATTTTGGTCATAAAATAATTTATGATTTAATTAATAAACAGCCTGATTTAATGTGTGATAGAATGTATGCGCCCGATAAGGATTTTATTTTTCTGCTTGAAAAAAGCGGCAAAGACATTTATGCGCTTGAATCTAAAAGAAAACCAATTGAATTTGATGTAATCGGATTTGGTTTGCAATATGAAATGTGCTATACTACCGTTTTAAAGCTTCTTGAGTTATCTAAAATTCCAATTTTTTCTAAAGATAGAGATGATTCTTGCCCCATTATTATGGCAGGCGGACCTTGTGTATCTAACCCTGTACCTATGAGTCCTTTTGTAGATATATTTGTAATAGGTGACGGTGAAGACATTAATATTGAAATCTTAAGAAAAACAATAGAACTAAAAGGACTTTCAAGGTTAGATAAAATAAAGAAATTATCTGAAATAGAGGGAGTTTATACTCCTTTGTTCCCCAAAAGAACAAGTAAGAGAATTGCGAATTTAACTTTTGAAAATCATCCGACAAATTCTCCAATTCCGCATTTTGCATCAGTACATGATAGAGCAATAGTTGAATTAAGAAGGGGTTGCGGCAGATTATGTCGTTTTTGTCAGGCATCTCACATTAATCTTCCTATAAGAGAAAGAAAAAAAGAAGATATAGTAAACCTTACAAAAGAGTATGTTAAAAATACCGGCTATGATGAGTATTCGCTTTTGTCTTTGTCTTCAAATGATCATAGTCAAATTGAAGAAATTTTAAAAGATTTAAACTGTTATTATAAAGGAAGCGGTATAAACGTTTCTCTTCCTTCTCAAAGAGCTGATAAATTTTCTTTGGAGCTTGCAAACCTTGTTGCAGGAGAAAAGAAAGCAAGTGTTACAATTGCTCCTGAAGCAGGCTCAACGCGCATGAGAGATGTTATTAATAAAAACTTATCAGAAGAACAAATTATAAATGCAACAATATCTTGTATTAAAAACGGTTGGAATAAAATTAAATATTATTTTGTTATAGGTTTACCTTTTGAAACTTATGACGATTTAGCGCAAATCCCTGCTTTAATTGAAAAAGTTAATTTGGCATGTAGAAAAGAAGGGCTTAAATATCCTCAGATTACTTGTTCAATTTCTGTTTTTGTCCCAAAACCCCACACACCTTTCCAATGGGCAAGACAGAGTACTATTGCTGAAATTAATGAGAAAATTAAATATCTGAAGGATTTAAAAGAAAAAATTAAAAATGTTAGATTTAATTTCCATAATCCATTGATGTCTCAATTAGAAGCATTTTTCTCAAGAGGAGATGAAAAAGTTTCAAAATTAATTTATGAAATGTATAAAAATGGTGCTTATCTTGAATCTTGGGATGAAAATTTAGATTTAGAATTATATGGTAATATTGCACAAAAATTAAACATAGATATTGAAAAAGAGGCATCAAAAGAGTTTAGCAATGATGATACTTTGCCTTGGGATAATATCAGCTACGGAGTTGATAAAAGTTGGCTTTTAGCTGAATATAACAAGGCAAAAGAAGCTGTTTCAACTATTCCTTGCGAAGTTAAATGTAATGATTGTGGAGTGTGCAGGAATTTAAAAACAAGAAAAATGCTGTCTAAATAAGTTAGATTTTATTTTTCACTGTATTTATAAAATTATTTATATCAATTGGTTTGGTTAAATAAGTATCAATTCCGAAGTCTTTTGCTTTTGTTTTATCAGAATCCATAGCGCAAGCGCTTGCTATAATAATTGGCGGCAATTTGATGTTTTCTTTTTTTAATTTTTCAAGAAGAGAAAAACCGTCAAGTTTGGGTAGTTGAATATCAAGTATGATAAGATCAAAATTTATTTTTTTGATTTTTTCGTATGCTTGAATTCCATCCAGTGCTTTTTCTGTTTTGTAATTTTGATATTTTAAAATATCGTCAAAAAGTTTTAAATTAAGTTCGTTATCTTCAACTATTAATATCTTTTTCATAATATTATTTTTTTAAAGTCCA
This sequence comes from Candidatus Gastranaerophilales bacterium, assembly GCA_944324445.1. Lineage (GTDB taxonomy): Bacteria > Cyanobacteriota > Vampirovibrionia > Gastranaerophilales > Gastranaerophilaceae > RUG14156. Next base: position 12,642 of record CALUWL010000035.1, read on the forward strand.
TTATAAAAGTTGTACCCTTGTTAACTTCGCTTTCAAGTGTTATTTTTCCGTTATGAAGTTTAACTAATTCTTTTGTTATAGTAAGACCAAGTCCGGTTGAATTCTGGTTTTTAGTATAGACGTTATTTAGGTGTACGAATTTTTTAAATATTTTGTTGTGATATTTTTTATCTATTCCTATTCCGTTGTCTTTTATTTTTAAAATATAATCTGAATTTTTTGAATTTGACGTGATTTCAATTTTTCCGTTTTGGTCTGTGAATTTAATGGCGTTTGATAAAAGATTGTATAAAATTTGTTGGAATTTTTGATAATCTGCTTTTATTTTTCCTTCGAAATCGTGATTAAATTCAACGGATATATTTTTATTTTGGTATAACGGTTCTAAAATATTTATGACTTCTTGAATTACTTGGGTTGGATTAATTTCGGTCGGAGAAAATTTCATTGCATTTGCTTCAAGTTTTGATATATCAAGTATTTCGTTAATCATACCCAATAGATGCAGTCCTGAAATTTGTATGTCTTTTATGTATTCTGCCTGTTTATCGTTTAAATTGCCAAATATTCTGCTATCTAGCGCTTGAGAAAAACCTATTATAGCATTAAGCGGTGTTCTTAGTTCGTGTGATATATTTGCTAAAAATAAATTTTTAGCTTTATCCAGTTCTTCAAGTTTCTTGTGCTGTTTTTTTATTATTTCGTATGCGTTTTCTTTTTCGAGAATATTATCTTGCAAGGCTTTTAATTGTATTTTAAAGACTTCGTTTAGTTCGTAGTCTTTTATTTTGTAACTTATAATATTTGCTATTGCATCAAAAGATGTTTTTTTTATTCTGTCTATTATGTTATTTGAACTTAAAATACAGAAACCAAAAATTGAATTTTTAATTGCTAACTTTACAAAATATGAATTAGACTTAAGGAAGATATCTTCTTTTGTTTTGATTTCTATCGATTTATTTTTACAGTTTATAATTTTGTCTGCAAGACTTTGGTCTAATTTGTAGTTTTCAATTTTTGTTTTATTGAAAATACTTTTTGGTTCGCATTTTGCGTTTTCTAAAAAGAAAATCCCGATTGAATCATCTAAATATAATGATGACATCATATCTGTTAAATCCGAATAAAAATCATTTGATTTTGCTTCGCTTTTGTTTATGATGTCATCTATTAATTCTATTGTTTTATTTAGCATATTAAAATTATAAATTATATTTTATCTTGTGCAAAAAAGTTAATATAATTTACAATTATTTAGCTGGAAAATCGAATATATATCCACCTTTTGTTGCATTTTCCAATACATTTTCGTTAATTTTTGTTCTTAAATTTTTAATATATTTATAAACATAATCCGTTGGTAAATTTAAAATAGCAGCAAGGTCTTTAGCAAAAACAATTTTGCCTCTATTTTTTGCAAAGTGTTCCAAAACAGCATCTTCTCTTTGAGTTAGTTGCTTTTTGCATGTAATTTTTGATTTTACAAAAGCCAGTGAATCTTTTTTTAAGGATGCAAATATAACATCTTGTTTTTCTTGCGCTTTTTTTGCTACTTTTAAAATTTGTTGTTTAGCGTTTTTATTTTCTCTTGATGTGTAGAGCCTTTTTTCATTTTGCATTACTATATCAATAATATCGCTTGTTTGTTTTTCTTCTTCCAAAACTTTTCCAAGTCTTTTTGCATATTCTTCAAGAGTGATTTTTTCTAAAGAGCTTCTCCATTGTTTAATTTCTTCTTTGCTTAGATACTGGCTCATTGATTCCCCCATAAAAGTTAATCTCGTTTTGTTATATATGTTATAGCACAAGTAATATCAAAAAATCTGCAAATATTTCATAACGTAAATTTTTTTTAAAAACGTTAATATTGCTCGTTTTTTGCTTGACAATAAAAAATGCTCGAAAAATTTAATTTCGAGCATTTGTAAATTTATATTGATATTATTAGTCTTTTGCGTGTCCTGCAGTTCCTAATACGTCAACCATTTTATGTTTAACCATTTCTTTTACTGCAGTTCTTCCGGGTCCCATATATTCACGTGGATCGAATTTATCCGGATGTTCAACAAAGAATTCTCTTATTGTTGAAGTCATTGCAAGTCTTAAATCTGTATCAATGTTGATTTTTGCTACACCATGTTTAGATGCAAAAGCAAGCATTTCTTCAGGTACACCTTGAGCGTTTGGTAATTTACCGCCAAATTTATTACATTTTTCTACAAATTCTTTAGGAACTGAAGATGAGCCGTGAAGAACTAATGGGAAATCATATCCAACTGCTTCATTTACTGCTTTTTTAATTTCTGCTAATCTTTCAAAGTCGAGTTTAGCTTCTCCTGAGAATTTGTATGCACCGTGAGATGTTCCGATTGCAACAGCTAAAGAATCACAACCTGTTTCTTTAACAAATCTTGCTGCTTCAGCAGGATCAGTATAAGTTGAATCTGCTGCATGTACTTTAACATCATCTTCTACGCCTGCTAGTTTACCAAGTTCTGCTTCAACTGAAACTCCTCTGGCATGAGCATAGTCAACAACTTTTTTTGTTAAAGCAATGTTTTCTTCAAGCGGGAATCTTGAACCATCTATCATAACTGAAGAAAAACCGCCATCAATACAAGCTTTGCAAATTTCAAAATCTGCACCATGGTCAAGGTGAAGTGCTATAGGAACAGTTGTTGTAGCTAATGCTGCTTCAACTAATTTGATTAAATATGTTTGATTAGCATATTTTCTAGCACCTGCTGAAACTTGAAGAATGATTGGAGATTGAGTTTCTTCAGCAGCTTCTGCGATACCTTGTAAAATTTCCATGTTGTTTACGTTGTAAGCACCGATTGCATAGCCGCCAGCCAATGCTTTTTTGAACATTTCGTTTGTTCCGACTAATTTTCTTTCTGTCATAAGCTTTTATCCTCTTAAATAAAATAACTCTACAAAATTAATTTAGCGCAAAAATGTTTTAAGTACAAGAAAATTATTATATAATTGTTTATAATCAGGAAGGTAAATATGATGGAAAAAAAGAAAATAGTGATTGCTTCAGACCATGGCGGTTTTGATTTAAAAAACGAATTAATTAAATATTTAGCATCTCAGGATTTTGAAATAGTTGATTTTGGCACATACAATAAAGAATCATGTAACTATCCTTATTATGCTAAAAAAGTTGCACAAGCTATTATTGATGGTGAATTTGAAAGAGGAATATTGGTTTGCGGAACGGGAATTGGTATGCAGATTGCAGCTAACAGATTTAAAGGAATTCGTGCTGCTTGTCCTCAAAATTGTTATTGTGCCAGAATGTCCAGAGCCCATAATGATTCTAATGTTTTAACATTGGGTCAGAGAGTTCTTGGTGTTGATGCTGCAATTGAAATACTTAATGTTTGGTTAAATACGGAATTTGAAGGCGGAAGACACCAAGAAAGAATTGATATGTTAGATGAGTAGTCTTTTTGTTGTTGTATAAAATATTTTTTCATTGTAGAATTTTTATTGTGGATATTTAACTTTTTATAAGGAAGTTTACATGTTTGAAAGATTTACGGAAAAGGCAATAAGGGTTATAATGCTTGCGCAGGAAGAATCCAGAAGGCTTGGGCATAATTTTGTCGGCACAGAACAACTCTTGCTGGGGCTTATCGCGGAAGGAACGGGAATTGCTTCTAAGACTTTGAAATCAATGGGAGTTAATATTAAAGAAGCAAGAGATGAGGTTGAAAAAATAATCGGCAGGGGTTGTGGCTTTGTCGCAGTTGAGATTCCTTTTACACCCAGAGCAAAGAAGGTTTTGGAATTATCTTGGGATGAAGCAAGACAATTAGGACATAATTATATAGGCACTGAACACCTTTTATTAGGATTAATCAGAGAAGGTGAAGGAGTTGCTGCTAAGGTGCTTGAAAATCTTGGTGTTGATTTAAATAAGTGCCGTTCTAATATTATTAAAATGTTAGGAGAAACCAAAACAAGTTCATCCTCGGGTTCTGCTCTTGCAACTCCGGGGGTATCTCAAACGAAAGTAAAAACTCCTTCTTTGGATGAATTTGGAACAGATTTAACTCTTGCTGCTCAAGAACAAAGACTTGATCCTGTGGTAGGAAGAGAAAAAGAAGTTGAACGTGTAATACAAATTTTAGCTAGAAGAACAAAGAATAATCCTGTTTTAATAGGTGAACCCGGGGTTGGTAAGACAGCAATTGCTCATGGTCTTGCTCAGAAGATAGTTGAGTGCGAAGTTCCCGATATTTTGGAAAACAAAAAAATAATTCAGCTTGATATGGGGCTTTTAATTGCAGGAACGAAATATAGAGGTGAATTCGAAGAGCGATTGAAAAAAATCATGGATGAAATTCGCCAAGCCGGAAATATCATACTTGTAATCGATGAAATGCATACTCTTATCGGCGCTGGTGCAGCTGAAGGAGCTATTGATGCTGCTAATATTTTAAAACCTGCTCTATCAAGAGGTGAAATCCAAGTTATTGGCGCTACTACCTTGGATGAATACAGAAAATATATAGAAAAAGATTCTGCTCTTGAAAGACGTTTTCAAACGGTAATAGTTGACCAGCCTTCAATTGAAGAAACTATTGAAATCATCAAAGGTTTGAAGCCTAAATATGAAGAACATCATAAATTAACAATCTCTGATGAAGCAATTGTTGCTGCAACTGAGCTTTCAAGTAAATTTATTACAGAAAGATTTTTGCCTGATAAAGCAATAGATATTATTGATGAAGCGGCATCAAAAGTACGTTTAAATGTATCTACTCTTCCTCCTGAAGGAAAAGAACTTGATAAACAATTAAAAGCAATAATTAAAGAAAAAGAAGAGGCAATTAGAAATCAAGAATTTGAAAGAGCTTCGGATTTAAGAGATGATGAAGCAAATCTTAAAGATAAAATCCATGAAATATCTGAACAGTGGAGAGAAACTCAAGATGAAAACAAGCCTGTAGTAGGTGTAGAAGAAGTAGCTCAGGTTATTGCTACCATAACAGGAATTCCTGTTACAAAGATTACGGAAGCTGAATCTGAAAAATTATTAAAACTTGAAGAAACTCTTCATAATCGAGTAATTGGACAATCTGATGCCGTAATTTCTTTAGCAAAATCTATTAGGCGTGCGCGTGTTGGTTTAAAAGCACCAAATAGGCCAATAGGAAGCTTTATATTCTCCGGACCTACCGGTGTTGGTAAAACAGAATTGGCTAAAGCCTTAGCAGAAGCCGTATTTGGTTCTGAAGACAACATGGTAAGAATCGATATGTCAGAATATATGGAAAAACATGCTACATCTAAATTAATCGGTTCTCCTCCGGGGTATGTCGGATACGATGATGGCGGCAATATGTGTGAAATAATAAGAAAAAAACCATATTGCGTTGTCTTGTTTGATGAGATTGAAAAAGCTCATCCTGATGTATTTAATATAATGCTGCAAATTTTAGATGACGGCAGACTGACCGATTCAAAAGGACGTCATATTAATTTTAAAAATACAATAATTATTATGACTTCAAACGTTGGTGCAAGTATGATTACCAACACTCAAAAACTTGGTTTTTCTGTTTCCGGAGATGATAAAAAGGATAGATATGAAAAACTGAAAGACACCGTTAATGAAGAACTTAAAAAAGCATTTCGTCCTGAATTCTTAAATAGGGTAGATGACATAATCGTATTTGCTCATCTAAGTCAGGAAGAAATAAGGCAAATTGTTGATCTGATGCTAAAAGATTTATTTAAACGTTTATCTGAGCGTCATTTAACAATTGATGTTACTGATGCAGCTAAAGATTATCTTGCAAAAGAAGGGTATTCAGAAACCTATGGCGCAAGACCTTTGCGCAGGGTAATCCAAAAGAAAGTTGAAGATGTTTTAGCTGAAGAAATTTTGAGCGGAAATTATAAAGAAGATGATAAGCTTAAAATGGATTATAGAGACGATAAAATCGTAATTGAAAAGGTTAGTTAAATTTAAAAGGCTCTTTTAAAGAGCCTTTTAAATTATAAAATTATAAACTTTTATAATCTTCCAGAGAATAAATACTATTTACTTCGCTGCAGTCCGGGAATTTAAAGTCAAATGTTCTGTTAAAAACTAGTTTGTTTCTATCATCTATTTCTATTCCATAGTAGCAAGATTTTCCGTCGTAATATTTGTCTTGTGCATAGATGAATACATCTCTATTTTTTTCATCTGCTTCTTTTTGGATTTGAGCGATTTCATTACTGTTAGAAGTTTGTTGTACTTTGGTTGTTTGATAAACATTGCCGCAAAAATTAATTTTATTTATCATTTTTATTCTCCTTTTTGTATTTATATAATGTAAGTAAAGAATAAAAATTGCATTAAGTTTTGTAACGAATTAAATTAAGTTGGCAATTTTTAAATAGATATATACTTTATATATATGTAAGACATAAATACCTCCCCCCTACAAGCAAAAGCTTTAACACACAAAACACACTTACTAACACACTAACCTTTTCTACACGAGAATCAAGCAAAAAGATTTTCAAAGCCCTCAAAATGAGGGCTTTTTTTTA
>CALUWL010000036.1 GCA_944324445.1 Candidatus Gastranaerophilales bacterium
TTAAAATAGAATCAATGTTTGCAGTCATATCTTTTTTAGATATTTTAACTTTTTTATTGGTAATATTTTTAAAGGCATTTCCTATTGTGTTTACAGCTTTTAAAATTCCGCCCAAAATGCCTTCATGCGTTTTCTTACCTAAATTTTCAATGACATCATCAGAAATATACTTTGATATTTTCTCGTTCAAAGGAATATCGCGTTCAAGATAATCTTTAAAATGATTCAAATTATTCGATGTAAAACTTTTAAGAGCCATAGCCTTGCTATATTTGCCTTTTAGAGCATTGGATAAAAAGTACAGTATTGAAGAAATACCAAAAACGCCGGCTAATATCAATTTAATATCTGCTTTTTTATGTTTTTTTGCAGAAGGAGCAGTGCTTGGACAAGTTGTTTTTGCAGTGTTATCCATTAAAACATTAATAGCAGAAAAACTTCCGTCTTTTCCTGCAAATCTTGCAAATGCATTATTGTGTTCTAAATTGTATTTATTTTTAAACGTTGGACTTGAAGCGGTATTTTTTTCTTTTGCGTTATTAACAGGCGCATCATTTTGCTGAGTTTTATTTTCATGCTTTTTCTCTTTTGCAATTTTTTCTGCTTTTTTAGGGCTCAAAGGTTTCAATGGGACTTTGTTTATAATTCTTGAAGCGACTTCAGCTAAAAATGCACTGCCTACAATTGTTGCCACAGTAAATGGCAAGCTGTTTTTTGTATATTTATTTAATACGCCCAATGTAAAGAATGTTGTAACCGAATTAAAGCCCATTCTAGTTAATTCTTGTTTTAAACGAGAATTGCTTGCTTTTTTAGCTTCCTTTTTGTCATCTTTTTGAAGCATTGATATATTATAAAAATCGTTTGCACCCCAAAATGCGCTGACTGTAGAAGTAATCGCTCTATTTAAAGTTCTTTCATCTCTGGAATTATAATTTTTAGGGACTTTTGACAAATTTGAAACAGCACCGTTTTTAAATGCTTCCAAGCACTTTTCAACACTGTAGCTACCTGCTTGTTCTCCTGTTTTAGCTACAGCATCTGATTTTGCAAAAGCATTTAAAATGTTTTTTACAGTTTCAGTGCTTTTTTCTTTTTGAACTAAATCAGCTCTCTTTTTTAACAATTTAGTATTTAAAACTCTTTCTGATAAATCCTTCAAAAAAGAAACTTTTTTCATGTTTCCAAAAAAGAAATTTGCCAAATCTAAAGGCAAATCAACAAAGGGATACTTAATAGTTTTATAAAAATCAACAATAAAACTTGAATCTTTAATTAAAATTTCACTAGCACCGGATTCAACATCCACACCAATATTTTGCAAATTCTTTGCAAAAAAGTCTTCCCCTAAAACGCTATCTATTGCAGAAGCGATCACTTTAGGGTTTGAATACACCACAGAACCATCAACCTTTGAAACAGTTTTCTGAAAAAACTTATTTACAAAATTTGGGTCAGCAGCGCCAAATGACACATTTCTAGTTCTTTTTATATCATTTTTAAAACTGGCTATCTTGTAACGTGCGTTGTTGTTAACCGTTAACTTCATTGTTTCTTGCGTCAAAAGTCAAATTCGAATCGACTCTTTCACCCTTCAATTCTACACTAACATAAGAAAACAAATAAAGATATTTTTTTGCTTAAAACGTTAAGTTTTTTGTATTTTTGTTAATAATTTGTATTACATTAAAAAATAACTTATCCTTTTATTATGGATAAAGCCGGTAAAATCTTAATAGTTGACGATGAAAACATGGTAACAAAAACCCTTAGTACTCTTTTGGGGCTTGAGGGTTTTAGCGATATTACAACCTTTAATAATCCATATGAAGCGCTTGATTACCTCGAAAATCACAATACTGATTTAATCATAAGTGATTTTATCATGCCCGAGATGAATGGAATTGATTTTCTAAGAAACGCAAAAAAAAGTCAAAACGATACATCAATGATACTTTTAACAGGTTACGCCGATAAAGAAAACGCAATTAAAGCTATTAACGATATAGGAATTTTTAAATACATTGAAAAACCATGGGATAATAACCAACTTATAATAAATATCAAAAACGCTCTCATTCAAACCAAGCTTAAAAAAGAACTAAATAAAAAAATCATTGAACTTGAAGAAGCAAACAATAAGCTCGAAAAATATTCTAAAAATCTTGAAAATATAGTAGATGAAAGAACTCAGGAACTATCTGAAGCAAATTCAAAACTAAATGCTATAATAACAAATTGCGCAGATGGAATTGTTATTTTTGATAACAATTCAAAAATAACAGATTTAAATAATGCAGCTGTTGAATTATTCGGACAAGAAAAAAAGGACCTTGTTTCAAAAAACCTTTTTGAACTTGCAGTAAACGAAAAATATACAAAAACAAACCTAATTGACAATAAAAGCACTTTTTTAAGAAATTACAGCATTGTAAATTATAAAAAAGATATCAAAATACCTGTTGAAATAAGTATAGCCCCCGTTTTAGATAAAAAAAACACTTTTTATGTTGCAGTAATAAGAGATGTAACCTACCAAAAAGAAAACGAAAGATTACGTGATGATTTTATGGCAACCTTAACACATGATCTAAGAACGCCGTTACTTGCAACAATTTCAGGGCTGGATTTTGTATTGGATAAATCACTGGGAGAAATAACAGAAAAACAATCAGGACTATTTAATGCCATGAAAAAAAGTTCTGAAGATATGCTTGGTCTTGTTAATGCACTGCTTGAAGTATATAGATATGAAGCAGGCAAAACATATCTTTGCAAAACAAAATTTGATATTATAAAACTTGCAAAAGAATGCATGCAAGAACTTTTACCTTTAGCACAAAAAATAGATATAAAAATAGAAATGAACAATTCTGATGACGAAATATTTATAAATGCAGATAAAAACGAAATCAGAAGAGTGCTTATAAATCTAATCGGAAACGCTATTAAGCATTCTCAAAAAAGCACAAAAGTCAGTATAAATATACAAAAAGAAAACAAAGACTTAAAAGTTGATGTTATAGATGACGGCATAGGACTCGATAAAAAAGATTGCGATAAATTGTTTAACCGTTTTTCACAGGGAACAAACCAAAAACGATCAAGCTCAACCGGCTTGGGACTATATTTATCAAGACAAATAATTGAAGCTCATAACGGAAAAATATACGTTGAATCAGAATTAAACAAAGGTTCAAAATTTACTTTTGAATTAAAAGATGCAATAAACGATTGTAAGGTAATTTTATGAAACACGAAGAAAAAGAAATAACTATTTTACTAGTAGAAGACCATGAATTCACCAGATTAGGTCTTACAATGAAGATTGAAAACACGCCTGATTTAAAGCTATTGGCTGAGGCTACAGATGGTTTTGAAGCTGTTAATATGGCTCAAAAATATAATCCTGATGTTATTTTAATGGATATAGGCCTTCCTAAAATGGACGGCATAACAGCAACAAGAAAAATAAAAGAAGAATTAAAGCTTGATTGCGCTGTTTTAATGTTTACCTCAAGAGATAGCAAAGAAGATATTTTTGCAGCATTTAAGGCAGGTGCAGACGGCTATATAATGAAAGATTCAAGTTCTCAAAACCTTTTAAATGCGATTAAAACTGTTGCAGATCACTCAGCTTGGATAGATTCTCAAATTGCAAGGGTGGTTTTATCCAATATTCAAAATGAAGATGATATTTCAACAAGAAACGTTAAAAATCAAAAAGAAGCAAACAAAAAATACGGACTTACCAAAAAAGAATTAGAAGTATTGTCCTTAATTGTAGATGGTCTTTCAAACCAAGAAATATCAGAAAAGCTCGTTGTTTCAATTTCAACAACAAAAGCACATGTGCACAATATATTACAAAAACTATACTTAACGGATAGAACAAAAGCAGCAATAGTAGCACTTAAAGAAGGTCTTGTTTAAATGAAATTAATAAAACTTTTTTTAATTATAAGCCTAATTCTAAATGTAAATTATACTTATGCTTTTGATTTTAAGAAGTTTAATCCCTTTAAAAAGAAACAACCCGAACAAAAAGCAAAAATGGTTGAAACAAAACAGGACTGGCTGATTGAAGCTGAAGATATTCCGCTTGAAGAAAGAAAACAAGAAGAAATTAAAGAACCTAAAAGCGATAAAAAACATTATTATCCTGCAATAAATTATATTTTTGAAAAATACAATTATCCCCCGGGAAAAAGAGAACTAAATATTGATGACGTAAAGAAAAATTTATACTCTTATCCTTATATAGTTGTTGATTCAAATTGCGAATATGCAGCTTACCCAAGGTATTTTTTCTATCCTGAAACAAATCAAATTTCATCTGAATTTTATGTAGAAAAACTTGATAGCTCAAAATCAAAACAAAAAAGAATTCTTGAATACAACCACAACAGTAAAGAAAGATACCCCATAATAAAAGCAGGCATGAAAGAAAACTATAAAAACCTATTTAACGGTCTAACGCTTGTTGATTGGAGCAAAGACAATAAAAAACTTTTAATAAAAGAAAAAACCGGTTCAACTTTTGGCGGAATTTATAGAACATATCTTTATTTGCATTTTTTGGATAATGAAAATGAAAAAGGCTACACAATAAAATTAACAGGCTTAAATGATGCAATAGAAGAATATTTTCTTGACTATGACAATATACAAATGGCAAAATATCTATACGATATAGAACCCCAAGGTTTTAGCGCACAAGATGATAATTTAATAATAGCACTCTGTTATGTCTATGATACAGAAGGGAAAAAGCTTTTTATGGGCAGTTGGGGTTATGATATAGAAAAAAACAGGGTTGTGCTTTTATCTAAAACAAAAAAAGATTTTTCAATCAGTACAAACGGACTAATTCTTAAAAAAATATTGGATTAATCATATCTACCCTTAAAATATAATCACTTAATAAATACAATTTAGAAATGAATTATAAAAAAATAATCTTTCTAAGTTTACTTTTGTTGTTTATGGGTGCTTGTACAACCCTAAACAACGTAAACAAACAAAAAACATTGAGCAACATCAAGATTGTTCCGGTAAAAAACGAAAACTATAAAAGTTTCCATGGAATTGTTAAATCAGAAAACACAATTGATTTAAGCTTTCAAACCGAAGGAAGAATAGATTATCTCCCATATTCAAAAGGAGATTTTATAAAAAAAGGGCAAGTTCTTGCACGATTAAACGGCGTATTATATAAAATCAAAAAAAACGAAGAACAAGCAAGGTTACAAGACACTATAATTCAATGCAACAAGGCAAAAAGCTACTATAAAAGAATGGATATACTCCACAAAGAAGGCGCAATATCAGATAACGACTGGGAAGAAGCTTATTACAATTTAAAAACAACATCAGAACAAATAAAAATTCAAAAAGAAAAGCTAAACTATCTTGAAGAAGAAATAAGCTACAACATAATAGTTGCACCGTTTGACGGATTTATTGCAGAAAAATATACAGAAGCAGGACAATATATAAAAATCGGAGAAAAAGTCCTCACTGTAATGAACACCAAAAAAACGCAAATAGATATTATGGTAAATTCAGACAATATTAATAAAATCAAACTAAACGAAAATATCATCGCCAAAAAAAATAATAAAAGCTATCAAGGCAGAATTAAACGCATTTCAAAAACAAGCAGATATGAAGGCGGATACCTTGTAAATATAGAACTTGACGAGTTAATTCCTGATTTAAAAGACGGAATGTCAATTGATGTAAATGTTCCCATTAACGACAATAAAATTGCTCTTATACCTTTAAATAGTGTTTTTGAAATGAATAATAACAAATATGTCTATAAAGTTATAAATATAAAAAACGGAATCGGAGAAATCCAAAAAGAAAAAGTTGAAACAGGCAACATAGAAGAAAATGAAATTGAAATTACAAAAGGATTAAATACAAACGATTATATAGTTGCAGACGAAACAGAAATTATAGAACCAACAGAAAAAATTAAAGTCAAAATAAAATGAAAAAAAACATTTTAATTTTTATATTAATAACACTTTTACTCTGTATTATAAGCTTATTTTTTATTTATCAAGATAAAAACATTTTTAATGTAAGAATAAATGCTAAATTTGATAATATAAGCTCTGTTGAAATAGACTCTAATTTTGCAAAAGTTATAAAGGATGAACTTATACTAATTCCTGAAATCAAAAAAATCGTTATATTTTCTAAAGACAATAATTGTAATATTTATTTAAAAATAAAATCTTTTATTTTAAACAAAGAACAAATAATAAGTAAAATAGAAAGAAAAATAAATTCCACTCAAAATAAAACGCTAAAACCAAAAGAAATCTGTATAGATGATGAATATCAAAAAAAATATCAAGTGTTTCTTATTATGTACAACAAAAAATTAAACGAGGATGATTTTGACGATACCTGCAAAGAAATAAAAAATGAAATTGCAGCTAAAAAAATTACATCCAAAATTTTAAGGCTGAATAAAAGAAAAAAAGTTATCTACATAAATTTCGAAGATGATGTATTGTTAAACTACAATATAAGATTATCCGACATAAAAAATATTATAAAAAGCTATAACATAGTTCAAAATACAACATCAAAAAATAACGAAAAAAATTCCTACCCGACAAGCGCTAACGGAAACATAGAAAATATTACAGACATCAAAAATATACTTATACCATTTAAAAATAAAAGTTATTCAACAAAATTTTATGAAATTTTTGATATAGAAGAAAAAGAAAAAAATCCTCCCGATTACTGTATTAATTTTGATGATAAAAAAGCTCAAATTCTAGCGCTTTCAAAAAAAAGCTATTACCCTTATTTTTTATTTCAATTTAAAATAAAAAAATTTGCTAAAAATACGGATGATTATACAGTTAAATTTTTAAATACATCAAAAATGAAAAAAATTGAAATTTATCTTGATAATAAATCAAGCATATATAACACAATTAATTTATATAAAAAAATAGCAAACTCAATAAATAAAAATCAAGAAATTGTATATTTTATAGGAACAGATATTCCAAAAATTTCAAACAATGAAATATATTTTGAAAATAAAAAAAATAAATTAACAATTTTAGCTGATAAAAATAAAACAAAAAAAATTGAAAAATTATTAAAAGAAAACAATATTCAATATCAAACTAAAAATTCAACAAAAATAAAGATAAAGGCATCAAATTTAAAAGAACTTGAAAGAAAAATTAAAAAAGCAAATGAAATCATTGCAGATAATAGAAATGTCTTATCTAAATTTCAGCTATATACATCAAAAACTATAGATATAAGCTATTTTATAGATACCTATTCCTTAATAGATATAAAAGCAAACAAAGAAAACATTATTAATGCAATTTTTGCAGCAAATGAAGGTCTAATTTGCGACTATTTTTATGAAAATTCAAAAAAAATACCAATAATTCTAAAAAACAAAAATGATATAGCAAGAATATTCATCCTAAACAAAAACACAAAAATCCTAACCCCGCTAAATTCTGTTGCCAAAAGTTCAATAGAAGAAAAATACAGCGAAATTACAAGAGAAAATAACGATTTTTTCAGCGTATTAAATATTACATTTAAATCTAAAAATCCTTTAGAAAAATTCTTTTTAATTAAAAAAATCGAAAAAATATAATTCAAAAACCCTTCTTAAAAAAGAAGGGTTTACTCCAAATCCGCCAATATATTACACTTTTTTATTTTAATCTGAAATTAATCATTGCTTTGTGGTTTATAGCAATCAATTCCATTGAATTAAATATTTTATTAGCATCAACTGTTGATTTAGTATCTAGGTTAACAGTAACTTTGGAAGAATAAAGTTCTGCAAGTTTTTGATCGAAGTTTTCAGTGATTTGAAGTTTCATCTTTATTTTCCTTTATTTACTGCTTACATATATATAAAGTATATAAAGATTATCTAATTTCAAAATTAATTTATTTTGTTACAAAACTTAATATATTATAGAAAAGATACAAAAATAAGCTAGACTGAAATTATGAAAAAAATTTATTTAGTATTTTTATTCCTTTGTTTAATAAATATCCCATCTTTTGCAGTACACATATTACCTGAAAAATATTATCAAAATGCTTGGTGTTCGCAATGGAGAGGACAGCAGGAAGTTAAATTAATTGATTCAACCAGAGTAGATTGTATCACCAAAAACTATGCAATTGAATTTGATTTTGCTCCAAAATGGGCAGAAGCAGTAGGTCAAAGTCTGCATTATGCCAGAATGACAGGCAAAAAACCTGCAATAATTTTAATAATTGAAAAAAACGATGATTTTAAATACTATCATAGAGTAAAACCGTTGTGCGAAAAACACAACATTGCGCTATGGTATATGCGTCCGCCAAAGGTTCAAAGTTTTGAAGAAATAAAACCACCTTCAATTAATCAAGATATAATAATAGCCTTTTTAAATTATGTCAAAGAATTGATTGATTTTATGATATAGTTTTAGTTGGAGTAAAATATGAACCTAAAAGAGAGCTTTATAAAAAATTTCAACATAAAATTTATAGATGGACACATATTTGTCGCTCTTTTTAAATTACGTTTCAGAATTAAATACAAACAAAGATATTCAATTCCTGTTGTTAAAGAAAACGGAATCACCGCTAAAACAAGAAAAATTCCAGTTGTAGCCTCTCTTACCTCTTTTCCGGATAGAATAAATACTCTGCATATAACAATCAAAAGTCTTTTAGTACAAGATTTTAAACCCGATTATCTTGTTTTATATCTTGCAGAAAGCCAATTTGAAAACAAAGAAAAAGATTTACCTCAAAATCTATTGGAATTAAAAAAATACGGACTTGAAATACGCTGGTATATAGATGATATCCGCTCATACAAAAAATTAATACCTGCTTTAGACGATTTTAAAAATTCAATTATTATAACTTTTGATGATGACATAGTCTACAAAAAAAATACAATAAGCACACTGTATAATGCTTATCTTAAAGATTCTAAAAATATATATGCTCAAAGAAGCGCAAGAATATACCTTGAAGATGACACAATAAAAAATCTTAAATCAAACGAACTTTATATAAAGGATTTTAATTTACCAAGTTTCAAAAACAGATTAACAGGATGTGCAGGGGTATTATATCCGCCTAATTGTTTCTATAAAGACATAGACAACAAAGAACTTTTCTTTAATCTTATTCCAACCCATGATGATGTTTGGTTTTGGGCTATGGCAGTTTTAAATGGTACAAAAATAGGAGTGGTTAAAGGTTTTAGAGAATCAATAACAACAATTGAAGATTCTCAAAAAGTCGGTTTATGTAAAGAAAATAACACACAAGCAGGAATAAGCACTACTCAAGCATATAAAATAATGGTGCAAAAATACCCCGAATTAATAAACAAATTGAAGGAAGAAAATGAATAAAATTGATTTAGTATATCTTTGGGTTGACGGTTCAGACGAAAACTGGGCGAAAACAAAAGCCAAAATGCTCTCTAAACAAAATAATACAGAACTTAACAAGGATGCGATTAATTCTTGTCGTTTTCAAGATAACAATGAACTTTTATACTCTCTAAGATCGGTTGAAAAAAATCTCCCGTGGATAAATCATATTTATATAGTAACAGCCAATCAAACTCCAAAATGGCTTGATACATCAAATCCAAAAATTACAATGATAAGCCATAATGAGATTATGGAAGATTTTTCACTTCCCACTTTTAATGCTTGTTCAATTGAATCATATATAACCAAAATACCAAATTTAAGCGAATATTTTATCTATGCAAATGATGATATGTTTTTCTGGAACAAAACAGAACCTGAATTATTTTTTGACAAAAACAATAATCCTATATATCAAATGGGAGCAAAAATTCTAAACAAAAAATATAGACATTTATACGGAAGCGCTATATTTAAAGCACACAAACTAATAAAAGAAAAATTTAACAAAACAATAGGCTATTTTCCGCACCACGGAGTTGATGCATATAGAAAATCATACATAGATGAATGCATTGAAATATTTAAAGAGGAATTTACTATAACAAGACACAATCATTTTAGAGATTTTTCAGATTTACAAAGAACAATATTTGCATATTATGCAATAGCTGAAAAAGGCTGCAAATTTGAAATTGCACCAAAAGAAAGCTATGTAGAATGCAGAAAAAAACAATTAAAAAAACTTGAAAAATCAACTTTTCCGCTTGCTTGCATAAATAGCGGAAGAAAAACCAAAGATGAAGACATAGCAGAAATGAAAAAAATATTACAAAAAAGATTTCCTTTAATTTCAAGCTTTGAAAAAAAAGAAGAAATTAATATTTGTCTTGCAACTGATGATAATTACTGTCAGCACCTTGCAGCTTGTATTTCATCCGTTTTAAAAAATAAAAATGAAAATGAATTTATCAATACCTATGTTATAGATGGCGGAATTAAAAAAGAAAACAAAGAAAAATTGAGCTTTTTTGAAAAAAAATTCGATTGCAAAATAATATATGTTAAACCCGATGATGAAAAACTTAAAAATTGCAAAATATTTAAAGGCAATTATCTTTCAAAAGCGACATACTACAGACTTTTGATACCCGAACTTGTGGGATGCAAAAAAATAATTTACCTTGATTGCGACACAATAGTTAATTCATCATTATCGGAACTTTATAATTTAAATTTTAATGACAAACTAATACTCGGAGTTATTGATGTTACCGCAGAAAAACACACAAAAAGACTAAATATAGATAAATATATAAATTCAGGTGTACTTCTTGTCAATATTAAACAAATGAAAAAAGAAAATACTATTGAAAAAATTCTAAATTGGATTGAAAACAATCCCGATAAAATAGAGCTCCACGATCAAGATATAATAAATGCTTCAATTAACAACAGAATAGAATATATTGATGAAAAATTCAATGTTCAAGCAAGAAGAAACAATTTAACAAAATTTGATAAAATTAAAGATCCGGTTATTATTCATTTTATTTCCTCCAGAAAACCTTGGATACTATGGAAACCAATTGATACAACATATTTGGGTAAAAAATATTTTGAAGCCCTAAAAGATACACCTTGGGAAAATTTTATTTTTAAATATAAATTAAAAAACTTTTTTCTAAGCCCATTAAGAATTTTTTATCCTTCAGGAATAACAAAAAACATAATAGAAACAATCTTTTCAATTAAAAAAAGTGAAGATGCAAAATATAAAGTTACAACAATTTTAGGTATAAAATTTAAAGAACCCAGAAAAAAAATTGAAATAGACTAGATATAGTTGCTTCCAAATCGAGCATTTTTACCTAAGAGTTCTTCAATATATAATAACCTATTATATTTTGCTGTTCTATCCACTCTTGTTAAAGATCCTGTCTTAATAAAACCGGTATTTAAGCCAACTGCTAAATCAGCTATAAAGGTTGATTCCGTTTCTCCGCTTCTATGAGAAGCGATTGTTTTATAGCAGGCTCTTTTTGCTATTTGTATAGCTTCAATTGTTTTAGTAACGGTACCTATTTGATTAGGTTTTATTAAAATTGCATTTGCAACTTTATTATTTATCCCGTTTTTTAAAAGCTTGGGATTTGTTGTAAACAAATCATCTCCTACAAGCAGGCTTTTTTTGCCTAAATCAAACGTAAAACTTTTCCAATATTCAAAATCGCTGTCGCTTAAACCGTCTTCAACAGATATAATAGGAAATTCCCTTACTAAAGCGCTCAAATATTCAATCATCTCACAGCTTGATAAGATTTTATTTTCACCCTTTAAATTATATTTACCGTTTTCATATAATTCACCGGCTGCAACATCAAGCGCAAGCTTAATTTCATCAGTTGAATAACCTGCATTTTCTATTGCTTCAACCAATATTTCAAGAGCAGCTTTTGCATTGTTTATCTGAGGAGCAAAACCGCCCTCATCTCCGACATTAACCGAATAACCCTTCTTTTTTAGGATATTTTTTAAATGGTAAAAAACTTCAAGCGACATTTTCATTGCTTCGCTAAAACTTTTAGCACCAATAGGCACTATCATAAATTCCTGAAAATCGAGCAAATTATCACTATGCACTCCGCCATTTATAACATTTATCATAGGGATAGGTAATGTGTTAGCGCTAATTCCGCCTAAATATCTGTAAGGTTCTAAATTAAGCGCTCGACTGGCAGCTAGACAGACTCCAATCGAAACAGCTAAAGCTGCATTTGCTCCCAGATTTGAAAAATTATCCGTATTATCTAATTTTTGAAGTTTATCATCAATTAACCCCTGATTAAACGGTGATAAGCCCTTAAGTTCAGGCGCTATTATATTTTCAACATTTTTCACTGCTTTTAAAACACTTTTTGAAAATAAATAATCAGGATTATTATCTCTAAGTTCAACTGCTTCAGTAGTTCCAACCGAAGCACCGGAAGGGACAGATGCAAAAACTTCTATTCCGTTATTTAATATAACTCTTGCTTCCAAAGTAGGATTAGCACGAGAATCAATTATTTGTCTTGCTTTTATATCTTCTATTAAAACTGCCATATAAAAACTATATGGCAGTTTATAAAAAATTAAATTCTTTAAATGTGTATAATTCTATTTACCTATTTCAAGAGCGCTTACCGCCATGGCCTTAGATATTGTCATAACACCCAAAGAAGCTTCATAAGCACGCTGAGCGATTGTGGCATCTGCAATATCTACCATAGCATTAGTGTTTGAAGTTCTGATATAGCCGTTTTCATCTGCATCAGGGTGTCCGGGTTTATATATTTTAGCTCCCGGAGTAGGGTCTTCAACTATACCATCGAAATTAACTCCGCCCATATTACCGGATAGCGCCCCCATTCCCATTGAAGATAGCACCGTTGCAAAGCTTTGATCTTGATTTGATGAAATAATAGGAATTTTTCTTGTGTAGTTTGGAGTGTCAATATTTGCTATGTTTTTAGCTGCAATTTCAACACGTTTACCATGAACCGCTAAACCTTCACGACCAATTTGAAAAGCATTCATTAAACCCATATATTACTCCAATCTAACCGTTTGCAGAAACATTCAACGCTGTTTTTATTTCTGTAATGGTGCTTGATAAATGTCTTACTGCGATATTATATAAAAGATAATTTTCCTGCATTAAAGCCAATTCATCTTCAGTTGAAATATTTTCAGAAGTAGAACTGCTTGCAATCGGCGCAGGTCCGTATTTTTGAACAACTTTGTTTTCAAGACGAGAAGAAATACCGCTATTTAAATATTGAGAAAAATCAACATCTTTTCTTCTGTAGCCTTTTGTGTGCATGTTTGCAATATTATCAGACAAAGCTTCTTGTCTTTGAGAAACCAAACTTAATATTTTTTGCGGATTATTCAATAGTTGTGTAGGTACAAGTCCCATAAATTACCTCTATTCAGTTATATTAATAGCCTGTTGATACATTTGATCGACCGCTTTCATAAGAGAACTTGAAGCTATAATTGAAGCATTTATCCTTGAAACCATATATACATCAGATATGACATCAACATTAGCACGCTCTATTCCGTATTGCTTGATATAATCATGATTTTCAACAAGCTTCATTTCACCTGAATTTTCAGTTGCAACAAATTCGTTAGCTCCAACATCTTTTAAAGCTTCCGGATTTTGAAATTGTACAACGGGAATTGTTCCAACGTATTCAGGCTCATCTATAACTCTTTTATAAGAAAAAACATCACCATTTTCTTTAATTTCAATTTTTTCCGCAGACCCGTCTATTTTAATACCGGAACCCACTAAATCGCCTGTTTTAGTTATCAAATAACCTTCTTTATTTACCGTAAAGGCGCCATCTCTTGTGTATCTGATTTCACCTGTGGGAGTTGTAACAGGAATATATCCTGCCCCTTGAAGAGCAATATCTAAAGGATTATTGGTAATTAAAAAATCACCCGTTCTTGTATCTGTTCTTTCAACACCATGGACAGAACCGTCTGCATCAATTATATTTTCAAAACGAACGGATTTATAACCGTTAGTATTAACATTAGCAAAATTTTGGGTAACGTATGCAAGTCTATCGAATTCAGACGTCATATTAACACTTGCTTTTCTTATAATGCCTTGTAAGTTATATGCCATAAATTATCCCCTATACTTGTCCTAGTCTTGAAATTGCAGTTGATAATTTTGAATTTTGAAGTCTAAACATTTGCCTGTTTGCTTCAAAACTTCTTTTATAATTGGACATTTCAAGATATTCTTTTTCTAATGAAACATTTGAAGATTCGACATAACCTTGCCTTACGCAATTCGATGAAACCAAAGAACCGTCAGCAGAAACAACTCCTATTGTACCTGCCGGAATCAATCCTCTTTTTTCTTTATCAAACACTCCGATTTTGCCGTCAAGACCAATATTTATCATATCAATACTTTCAGGTACAACAGGTAAAACTATAGGATATCCGCCCATAGAAAGAACTTTTTGATTAGTTTGAGTTAAAAGCTCTCCGTCTTTAGTAATCTTAAACCTTCCATCACGAGTTAATTCAATACTTCCGTCTTTATTTAAAACTTGAAAATACCCTTTTTCAGATAACGCTAAATCCAAAGGATTTTGAGTCATCACAAGGCGGCCCACTTGAGTATCTACACTATGCGATAAAGCATTAGTTCCCAAATATTCCGCAAAAGAAGAAATAACAGCTTCTTTTCTTTGATATCCGACTTTATCAAAACCCACAACATTTTCGCCAAAAATACCCATTATATCCATTTCCATCTGCATTGCATTAATGGATTGGACAAGTCCATGAGCGTCAAAATTTATTCCTGCTGCAAGTTTCATTGTGTTAAACATACTCCTTTTTTATAAGGCAACGGATTAGGACAATTTTTCTTCAAAGAAAAAAAGAAAAATACATCATTTGAATTAGGTTTAATGTTATTTCATCTAAAGTCAAGTAACATTGTTGAATTAAGTCAAAAAATAAAATATAATAAGGCTATGGAAGAAAATAAAAAAGAAAAAATCGAACTGATAAAAAAATCTTTCGAGCTTAAACATTTAAAAAAATACAAAGAAGCAATTGAAATGCTCTATAAAGCTCTTGAATACGATGATATAGCAGAGGATAACGTTGAATTGCTTTCTCAAATAGGCGATTTGCATCTTCTTTTAAATAATTACGATAGAGCCTATGATGAATTTCAAAGAGCTCTTTCAATCAACAAAAACCACGCATACAGCCAAAAAAGATGTTTTGATATATTCTATGAAACTCAACATCTAAACAAAGCTCTAAAACTCGCACAAAAAATGTGTGAAGAAAATAAAACCCCCGAAAACTACTATAATTATTTAAAAACCTTAATTAAACTTGAAAAATATTCAGATGCAATAGAGGTTTTCAATTCCCTTGATGAAAAAATTAAACTTGATGTTGATATTTTATATTTAATTTCAACCATAAGCGCAGATAAAAAAGAACTTATCCTAAAAAAAATTGTTGAGCTGGATGAAACAAATATAAAGGCCAATATGGACCTTGCAACAATTGAATTTGAAAGGAAAAATTACAATAAAGCAGTTGAATATTGTTTAAATCTTGATGAAGATATTGCGCTTGCGTATTATTATATCGGATACAGCGAAGCAACAAAGCACAACTACAACAAAGCTCTTGAATACTTTAGCAAAGCAATTCAACTGGATAAAGATGAACATGATTTTTATCTTGATTTAGCAAAAACATATATAGATATCTCTTGGTTTGATGAAGCACTTTGCGCCCTTAAAAAATCAATCAATTTTTCTTTAATTAAAAACAAATTAAATAATCTTGATGAAAAATATTTTCTATCAGGTTGGATTTTAATAAAGAAAAATGAATTTTCAAAAGCACTTTTAAACCTTAATTCAATTAAGGAAAATTCAAATTTATATCCAAAAGCTCAAGTTTTAATTCAAACCATAAACCTTAAAAATATGAATCTTGCAGCTGCAAAAACAACTCTTGAAGAATATTTAAATAAAGAAAAAGAAAACCCTATTTTATTAGATACCTTAGGAGCTGTTTATAAAGAATTAAAATTATATAAAAAAGCAATAGAAATATACTCTAAGGCTCTTGAATTATATCCTGATTCAATATATTACGCACTTGAAATCATAGATTTATTAATCGATGATGAAAATTATGAAGCAGCACTCGATAAAATAAATGATTTCAGAAAAAAATACGAAAATTGCGCTAATATATTTAATTCTCTGGCTAGAATCTATTACAGATTAAAAGACCCTCAAAAGGCTCTTGAAGCCTTAAATAGATGCTTGGAACTTGATAAAAATACAGCAGAAACATATTATTTTAAAGGTCTTGTATTAAATGATTTATCAAGGTTTGAAGAAGCCAAAAATTCAATTTATCAAGCAATTAAAATAAACCCCAATATTGCAAAATATTATGCTCAAATGGCAAGAAGCTATCAAGGACTTGAGCAATATGAAAACGCCCTTTTATACACAAAAGAAGCGATAGAACTTAACCAAAACGAAATTAATTTCAAAAAACAAGCCTATGAAATAGCTCTAAAAATCGGTAACGAAGCTCAAATTAAGCTATATCAAAAACAGCTTAAAAGAAGTGAAGAAATTTTAAAGTTAAAAAGATAAAAAAACGGGGCTTGATAAATATCTTGCCCCTAACCAAAACACAAAAAAATAATATAAAAGCTATTCCATTTCAGTAACACAACGAACTGAGCCTGATTCGTAGCTTGTTGACCTGCTATTTGTTACATTCCCGCTACCGATTACAAAAGAATAACCCGAAGTTTCACTATAAACTTGACCCCAAACTCTCCAAGCAGAACAATAATCATTAACTGCACCTTTGCAATTTCTTTCAGATTGACATCGGCTGAACCAAAATTGCCTGCATAGTCGCATAGCATTAAACCGTTAGCCCCAAGATTAAATGTATGAAATTCCCAATCTTTCATTTCATCAGTTGTTGCTAATCTCCAAGTTTTTCCTGCATATCTAAAATTTGAACATATATAATTGGCTGCAGCTAAATTACAGACAGTCCTTGTACATCCTGAATAACCACCGTTATCATCATTACAGCTTGTAGCAGAAATTTGACCCTTCCAGCAACACCTGTC
The DNA here is from genome assembly GCA_944324445.1 of Candidatus Gastranaerophilales bacterium. Lineage (GTDB taxonomy): Bacteria > Cyanobacteriota > Vampirovibrionia > Gastranaerophilales > Gastranaerophilaceae > RUG14156. The sequence goes on from CALUWL010000036.1 coordinate 17,176, forward strand.
TGATTGAGTATAACAATAATCTGTTTTAGTTTTAGCTACAGTAACACCTTGAGGTATGCTTAAAATTGAGCTATCTCCCATATTTAATCTTGTTACGCAAAGATTACCTACTTTCATAAAATTACCATCAGAGCAATTAAATTTATCATCATTTGCAATGCAATTTTTTTTATCATCTGAAAGATAATAATCTTGTTTGCAAGATGAACAGGTGCCGTCTTTATTACAGCTTGCACAATTAGTTATATTACATTTTGAACATTTATTAGATGAATTAATGTAGTATCCTGCGTTACATCTTGTACAAACTGAACCCGATGAGCAATTAACACAATTTGAAATATCAGAACAAGGTGAACATTTGTTTGACGAATTGAGATAATACCCTCCAACACAATGAGTACAAACAGTTGAACTAGTGCATCTATCACAACTTGTCATTAAACTGGAGCAAAGAATTGTACAAGTATTGTTACTATCAAATAATCTGCCTGAACCACAAGTAAGACATGAGGTAGAATTTTTGCAAGTTGCACATGAACCATGACAAACTCTACACGTATTACTATCAAGATAATATGAACTACTGCAAGTCAAGCATTTTGAACTATTGCATGTAGCGCAATGCATATCATATTTATCCACGCATTTTCTTATGTTATTTCCATCGCAAAA
>CALUWL010000037.1 GCA_944324445.1 Candidatus Gastranaerophilales bacterium
TTTGAGGTATTTATTATGGAATTTGTACAACCAATTAGAAATTTAAAACAGATTGAAACAATCAAAAAGCTTTTAAAACAGCAAAATCTAAGAGATTATTGCTTGTTTGTTCTTGGGATTAATTCAGGCTTAAGAATAAGCGATTTGTTGAAATTACAAGTAATTGATGTAACTGAAAATGGCAAGATTAAAGACAGGATTAGGCTTCGAGAGAAAAAGACAAATAAATTTAAAGATTTTCCACTATCAGAAAAAACAAAGCAAGCCATAAAAGAATATCTAAAAACAAGAAATTATAAAGAAAATGAGCCTTTATTCGTATCGAGAAAGAATAGAGGCTTTTTATTAAGACAACAAGCTTATAAAATCATTAATGATGTTGCAAAATCTGTCGGCATAAAAGAAAAGATAGGAACACATACGCTAAGAAAGACTTTTGGCTATCACGCATATAATAATGGCTACGACATAGCAATCATTCAAAAGCTATTCAATCATTCTTCGCCTGCTGTAACCTTGCGCTATATAGGAATTACGCAAGATGAAATGGATGATGTGTACTTGGGTTTAGATTTGTAAACATATGACCAAAATTGACATAGGTTAATGCAATAATTACAACAAAGGCGAACAAAAATGATAGACAAAGAAATTTTAGAAAAAACATTTAAACAAATTACAGAAGAAAAAACTGATATGCTGATCACTGGTTTTAGAGACTTAGACGCTGTATTATCAGGGGTTGAAAAAGGTGTTTTAATTACTATAGGCGGACGACCTGCTATAGGCAAAACAGCATTTATGACATCTATTTTATATAATTTTTTAAAACAGGATAAAAAATGTCTGTTATTTTACTTAGAAATGAGTACAAGTCAGTATTTAAAAATGCTAATAGCTCAAATTAGTGAAATAGGATTATTCAGCTTAAACAAACCTAATGTTTTAGATGATAAAAATAAAGAAGAAATAAAAACAGCACTGGATATTATATCAAGTTGTGACCTTTCAATATTTGATGATACATACAAAATTGAAGAAATTCTTAGCAGAATTGAAACAGAAAAACCTGAATATGTTTTTATTGATTGTTTACAGTTAATTGATATACCACGCAAAAAACAACGCAGTGAAGCTATTGCAAATATAATACTCGATTTAAAGAAAATTGCAAAACAAAATAATTGCATTGTTTTTATTAATTCACAACTTTCACGAGCATTAGAAAGCAGATGTGACAAACGTCCAATCCTTTCTGATTTAAAAGAAAGCGGCGATATTGAAAATATCTCGGATGTAGTTATGTTTATCTATAGAGATGAATATTATGATGCTGATGCTTTAAATAAAGGCAAAGCTGAAATAATTATTGCAAAAAACAAGATGGGAACAGTATGTACAATAGAATTGTTATTTAGAAGTTCAATCGCAAAATTTTTGGAGCCAATTCATTATGATGTATTCTAATAAAGTATTCATAAGCTCAAGATTTTACTATACAGTTTCCAGAATAAAAAACCGTATAATTTTAGCCCCTTGTGAAGAATTAAAAAAGGCACAAAGATATTTTCTAAATGTTATTAAATGGGTGTATAAGTTAAAAACAGATACATATAATGCAGCACAAATTCACACAGCAAAAAAGTGGATTTTAAAAATGGATATAAAAGATTTTTATAATTCCGTACCTTATTCTGATATAGAAAGATTTGTACAAAAAGTATGTGTAAAGATTAAAAATGCCGATGTAAATTATTGCATGAGCTTGGTTACAGTTGATAAAAAATTGCCGACAGGAGCTCCGACTTCAGCTCATATTGCAAATGCTTGCTTTAGAAAAACAGAAGATGAAATACGGAGTCTTTGTAATATTTATGGTGTGGATTTTTCAAGATTTATGGATGATTTAACATTTTCATCCAATAATAAAAAACTCTTGCAAATCATCGAAAAGAGAGTAAAAAATATTTTGTTCTTTTACGGTTACAATGTTAATTCAAAAAAGACTAAATACATAAGCAAAAATAAACAGCAAAAAGTATTGGGGCTTGTTGTTAATAACAAGGATGCTTGTATTGCTAATGGAGAAAAAAGAAGAATCAGAGCTTCGTTGCATAATTATGTCATAAGTATGGCATATTCTACAACAAAAGATTTGAAACACCATATATGGACTGAAAAGGAAGTATCAAAACTTACGGGGAAAATCGCATATATTAAACATGTTGATTACGGTTTTTACATCAGATTAAAATCATATAATGAAAAACTTTTGGAAAAATACAAAATCTCTTTTCCGTCTTTTCAAAAAATCAAGAAACCGGCTCTATTAAAATAAAGCCGGACTTGGATTTTTGTGTTCACGACCGCAGGGAGTGAACGGAGTTATCACTATTTGTTATTCGTGGCATAAAGCGAAACGCTTGCCTGTTTACATTTTATTTAAGTTTTGATTTATAAAATCACCGTAATTTCAAATTTCTTATGCGTTCAGTTTGCAATTCTTTTTGTTTTTGAATTTCATCAAATATTTCCTTTTGAAGAATTTGTCTAAAAATCATTTCCCAAGTGTTTTTATCTTCTTTTTCTATCATTTTTTTATTAAAAAAATTCGGTATTGAGTGCTTTATTTCATCAATTATTACTGTTTGAAAATCAGATGAGATTTTGAAATCTTTTGATAAGATAAGTTCGTATCTGGCATTTTTAATTGAGCCTATAAATTTATTTGTGCTAACCTTTGTTAATTCAGGTATAATTACAAAAACTTCTAATTTATTTGCAGAAAAATCAATATTTAATTCAGCTTTAGGTTCTGTTGAAAATTTATTTAGCTTATGTTGACCGTTTTCATCAAATATTTGATATAAATTGTCCATTTTTAATTTGCTATTTGTCATAGGCACCTCCTTAACTTTATTGTCAAAGATACCTATGCCAAAAATGGTCATACCATAAACTCCTTAAATAATGAAAGCTGAGTTGGAGTTATTATGCTATCCGTGTCAGTTTTTGGAACTTTATTTTGTTTTTTCAATTTATAAAAAAAGCCGTTTATAAAATACATTGGCGTATAAAACATTTGACTAAATTTCCAAGCAAGTGTATCACCTAACATTACTCTTGCAGGAATTCCATACAATGATAATTGTAAATAAGTCATTAGAAAACAAAGCTCATCTATATCAACAGCCTCTACAAATAGTTGATTTTGGTAATTATAGCCCTGTTCTTTAAGTGTTTGTGCATATGCAATAATCATTGCACCACTACCACAACAAGGTTCCGATAATGTTATAAAATCTCTTTCTTCAAGTTGTTTTTCAATATCAACAAAACATATCTCTGCCATCATTTTGCTGACATGATAAGGTGTAAAGAACTGCCCAGTAGCAACATTACCTAAATTTAATTTCATATATACACAGCCTAAAAAATCTTGATGTTTTTCTTCTAGTGCCATAACTAAAAAAGCAAGCAGTTTTGAAAATTCTTCTGCTTGCTCTTTTGTATATCCATCTATTATATCTAAGTAATTTTGCTCAATTTCCGGACTTCGATAAAATTGTTGTGCTATTGCATAAGTACTTAATTTTAGGAAGTCTTGAAATACATTATCAACTCGCTTTGAATGGTCTAAATTTTGAAGTTTTGAAATAAATTCTTTTAAATAATCCATAATTTTACCTTGTTTATTCCAGAATAATCCTAATTTAACAGAAATGCTTTTTATATATAAATATATTTAAAACCTTAGTTCCGTTTAATCTGATACAATCTGAATTGAGTAAACTAAAAATTGTAGCCCAAAACGGCTAAAAAGAGAGCTATTACTCTATTTTAACCATTTTTATTATTATAAAATAAATAAATATGGTCGTAAACCATTGATATATAGGCTTATTTGCCGAACTTACTTCAAAAATATTTCTAATGCTTTTATATATTTTGTTATAAGCGCATTATAGTATAAATATTGTAATGATATTAAATATAGAAAATTACAAAATGATTACAAGAAAAATATCAATAATAGTTAAATTTCAAGACCATCTTTATTCTTTGTAATTTTGTAATTATAAAAATCTTAAAAAATAAAAATATATTAATTTGATAAACCGATGTTTGGCAGTGTTTGCACTGCTTATTTATCAATATTTATTATGATATTTTACTCAAATTTTTTATTTGAGTAAAAACATGCAAGTTGATAATATTAGTTATTTTTTTGTAAATTTTTTTTATAAAAAATTCTAATGTCTTACAATGGGATGTTTTTATTAAAAAAATGTTAATTAAAAAAAGCTTTATTGGCTTTTTGGGTGTCTTTAAATATTATCTGCCTACATAATTTGTATTTTTATTTCATATCTTTTGGGCGTTTTTTAAAAGTTGACATATTTATTAATTCTTGAGCAATAATATAAGGAAGAGCGGGGTCATTCAAAGTATCAAAACAAACATCTTTGTGTAAAGAATTAATAGTATCAACTATTGAATAATTAATATTTGATCTCTTTTTTTGAAGTTTAGCAAAAAATAAATCCAGATTTTCTTTAATTAGATCACATCTAGCAATAGCATGTGGTGGGTTTTTTGCATAATGCTTATCACCAAATTTAAAGATCTTTGCTTCATTGTTTTTCTTTATTATTTCAGTTATATCCCACATTGAGAGACCTGTTTCATTATCTCTTTTTATAAAAACAGCAGGTGCAGGACTTCCGTCTTTTAGTAATAAATTTCTTTTAGCAATAAAACGTGTCAATATCATTTTTTGAGTATTATACATTTTCCAAAAAATCTTCAACTATACTTAAAACAGCTTTTATACTGTCTATATTAAAACACCCAGAACATACTTCCATACTTTTGCTGGTTACATATATTACTTGATTTTCTGCATTAAATATAATGTTCATAGTATTACCATTTTTTTTCCAAACAAAAATAATATCAGAATTTGGGCTTGGTATAACTTCTGGAATTTCTATATCATCAATAAGAGAGGCAAATTTTTTGGCATTAGAAACGGCCTTTGTTGAGAGTGGCAAGGCATTTTCATAATCCCAATTTTTATCTTTGCATTCTTTCATTAGAGCGTCTATTTTGGAATTTGTGACACTTGAATTAGTCGCTACAAATATTCTTGAAGCTATAATGAAATATCTAGACAAAATTTGCGAAGTTATATCTTTTAAAACTATTCTTTTTTTATTATTACAACCATTGAATATATAATTTAGATTTATATTTGTACTGTCATAATTAAAATTAAATGGTGTTAGTTTTTCTGATAAAATATTTGTATTTATCATTTTTAATTAAATACCTCTTTTGCTCTCAATACATTTGAAAAAAATATTTTGTTTTTAAATTCTCTCATTTCTATCAAATAATTATCCAACTGCTCTTTTGTTATTTGATTATTTTGTATTATATATCCAACTTCTATGTCAAGATTTATTAATAGCTCTATCGCATTAACTTCGTTAACGACAAATGCTGTATTAACTCTTGCATTCATTTTGTCATTTTTCGAATTCAAAATATTATTAATACACATATAAGATGTATTTGTTGAATATTGTTTTTCATTATAATTAGAATTAAATAAAGGAAGGATGGCAATATTTTTGTTTAATTCTTCAATCTTAAAAGAAAACTGATTGGAATATCTCAAGGCTATATAATCTACAGATAAGCTATTTTCAAGTTTTGAATATAAAATGTTAAATTTATTTAAAAATTTATTTAAAAAATTTGTAAAAGACTCGTATTTTGTTTTATCTGCAAATAATATTCTTTTAATATCCATATTCCATATTTCATTGTTTTCTTTATTTGAAAGAGTATAGGCAGCATTATCTTCTTGTTCACTAACTTTGATTTCTTCATTGTCATTAATCTGTATATTTACAGATTTAAATGGTAGTGAATTTGGAAAATCTTGCATATTTTCATTTTTGAAATTATTAATAAAATCAATGTCATATTTAGGACTTTTTATATATAAAGCCAAGGCAACTTCTTTTATTGGTGGATTTTTTAAACAAAATTCATTTCCCATATTTACTCCTTTGTTAATAAATATTAACAAAATTATTATTAATATTCAACAGCTGAAATATTTATTCACAATACTTTGCTTGGAATTTTTCAAAATTTTCTGGTGTTGTCTCAATTAGCAATATCTTCTTTTTGTTTCGTTTTTAAATGTAAATTTACCCATTTCATCTCTTGGGTGATCTTGTTCATTAAAAGTCATAATTCCTCCTTGTTTAATCTAATGCACTATGTTTGATAAAATTAAAAAAGAGCCATTAAAATCTATTTTAGATTTCATTGACTCTCTACTATATTAATATTTAATTTTTATTAAACTTATAAATTCATTTTATAATATGTCAGCTTATTTTTCAAGATAATTTTAGAATTTTAATTAAATTAAGCATTTTTAAATTTTTAATATCAACAATTTTTTTATATAAATCATTTAAAAAAAGTTCCAATGTCGCACAATGAGGGGAGTTTTTTCGTTTATTTTGGGCTGAATTAGCTTCAGGCCCTTTTTTAATGCCCAATTCCTGAGTTCGATTGTTGGCAAAATTATTGCGTAAATTGTATTGATTTTCTACTTGTAATTTAACGGCCAGATTGATTTGTACGAATACTTTGATTATTTTGGCTTAGTCTGCTCCGTAAGGGCGTTTTCAGGTCGGAAAATTACGATAATCCACAAAAATCAAACTGCCAAAATGGATTTTTTGGACTATAACGATTATTGGTTTTTTCTTAAAAAGCTAGCATTTAGCTTTGTTTTAGATGTACGGATAGCTTTTGTTAACACTATATGCCTTTTACATATCCTTTTGCACTTGTTATCTGCCTGCTTTAACCAATAGTCCTTTATTAGCATTTCTGAGCATAAAAACTTTTATTGAATAAATTTTGGAATTTAATTTTTAAAGTTATTCTTTTATCTCTGTGCTGGATGGTTTTGATAAATGTTTTTTAGCAAATTTTATTATTTCATCTAAAGTGATTTCACTTAAAAATTTATTTGTTTTTGAAATATTGGCAACGCCATCAGAATAATTTTGCATTAAAATTGCAGCACGATTAAATGAGTCCTCAAAAAATGAACTAAATTCTTTAGCTGCTTCTTCTTTAGCTTTTTCAAATTCCGTTTGGGTTATTGCAATATTTGTAAAACTTTTTATTGAATCGTTGATTATTTTTTCAACTTCATTTCCTTGATATTTTTTATCTTTAGAATTTAGATAGATTTCCAAATAATCATCTTCAACAAAGGTCGATTTATCAACAATTAATGTATAGTCATAATCTTTTGGCATAAAATCTTTAATTCTGTTTTTGATTAATTTAGCCAATATAGTTGTTTCAAGTTCTTTTCTGTAACTTGATTCATCGCTTATAATATAAAATTTCGAAATTGAAAGTTCATTATTTTTGGATGAAATTTCTATTCTATAATCTTTATCAATAGGCTTGATTTGTTTTGTGTGTTTGATTTCAGTTTCTTGTTTCATTTTTGGGAATGATTTTTCAAAAATTTCAATAATTTTATCTTTATTTTCTTTATAAAAGGTATTTGTTGATGACAAACAAACTTTCATTTGAGAATTTTCAATTAATTTTTTATGAGCCTCTTTGATGTCATCTAAACTAATTTGTTCTAATTCATTTGTATTTGAATATTTCTTGGGAAAAAATGTTTCCATAGGTTTTTTATTTGATACAGATTGATGAGCACGAGCTTTTTCTATAATGCTATTTTTAGCTTTAATAAAATTTTCATTTGAAAAATCAGGATGCAATATTATATTAATTGAATTATTTAATGTTTTGAAAAATTCAGTTTCATCGCTATTAATATCACATTGTAATTCACCATTTGTATAATCTATTGTTGAAAAAGCAGTATTATTTTCTCCTTTTTGTAAGGATTGATTAAATAATATTTCATTTAATATTTCAAAAGCAGCAGGTTTTACTCCTTTTTCATCAATGGGCACCATAGAAAAAATCATTTTAGGTATATCAGAGCTATTGTTGTCTAATAAAAAAACAATATTGTTTGATAATGTTGCTTTCTCAATTGTAAATTCAGGTGCATTTACATTTATTTTATTTGAGTGATATGTAAATTGATTAAAAGCTTCCATAGACAATGAAGCTTGTTTTTGATTTTGTGCAGGATTGCTTGCATAATTGTGTGCTTGAATATATTTATCAAGCATTTGAGATTTAAAGTTTATGCTTTGAATATTTTGTATTATCATTGTCTCTCGCTTCTTTAATATTTTAATCTAATTTAATTACGAATTTCTGTTATGGAAGGTGTTTTTAAGTACATTTGTGCTTTTTGTTGAAGTTCTTTTGATGTAATTGAGTTTAAAATAGTAGAAAATTCATTATTTTTAGTTACGCTTTGCGTGGGTTTATATTCTAATAATTCTGCTCTTGAAATAGAAGTTTTTAAATTTTCTTTTCTCGATTCTAAAACTCTTTGTTTAATTTTTTCAAAAAGTTTGTCATCAAGCGGTTTTTCCGTGATTGATTTAATTGCTGAATTTATCATATCTTCATTAATCTGTGCATTCTTATCTGCCATAATATATGTTACAAAATGTTTATTTAAAAAGTCCGTATTGTGTGAACAAATTAAACTTTTAGCGCTTTGTGAATAATTTTCATATATTATTTCCTCTAATGCTGCTCCGATTAAATCTGAAATAACTTTGTCTTTTAGGCTAAATCCATTTTGGAAATTAAATGTTTTTGAAATAAGCTTACCAGATTCAGGGTTTGGCTCTAAGTAAAAAACCTCTTCTTTTTCTATTGGCAGCGGGCTTTTTGATAAAATGTCATCATTAAATGGTTTTTGATTTGGTATTTGATTTCCTATATCATCTTTTATTTGGACTATAGTTGTTTCATCAGTGCCTTTAGGAATTGATATAGCGCATAATGCAGCCGAATTCGATAATAATTCATTATGGAATTTTTTGATATCAGCTATTGATACGTTTTTAATATCTTCTTTTGAACAATTTTTAATTCCATATAAAGCGTTATGCGCAGAATTATCTTGATTTAAATCCAAATCTTGTAGAGCAAGTTCTTTTTCTTGTTCTAATGTTTTTTCATCTATATTTAAACCAATAAAATCTTTTATGGATTTATTTAATATACTTGAAAAATCTTTTTTATCCCAATTTATACTAATTTCTATAGTTTTTCCATTTTCAGAGTAAAAAGTTGCAAAGTTATCGCTGTTTGAATCAATACTGTCTAAATTTTGCAGCATTTTTTTATACAGCATCTTAACTGCAGGATTTGCATTTTGCTCTTGAATAGGTTTTATAAGCATTCTGAGTGCAATTGAGTTTTCAGGAGAATTTTTATCAATATTCAATAAAACATTATTTTTAAGAACCGATGTTTCTATATCTTTAAAATCAGCAACATTTGGTTTATGTATTTCAGCCCAATACTGAATTCCTTGTTTATATGGAATCTTGCTATACGGTGTAGCAATGTACGGCTTTTGAAAATTATTTTTAGTTGTAAAAGTATTTTTACTTTCTTGCCCTTTAAAATAACTAATATCAATTTTGTTTATTTTCATAGTTTTCACCTTGCTATTTATAGTCTTATTAAATGCTTATTATACTCCAATGTTAATATTTAGCTAATTTTTAACAATTAACCTTTTAATTTATCAAGTGTTTCTTGTGCAGCTTTTCTAACTTTTTCGCTTTTATTATCTAACAATCTTCTTACCGGCCTTAAAATGATTTCTCTATCATTTGGATCATCATTTTCAAGATGAGCAAGTTTTTGTATTGTTTTTAGAACTTCAATAAAAGTTTCGTCTTCTTTTATTTTTATATCATCAATTACTATTGGTTCGATTACATCGTAAGCTTTTTTATTTGGTGCATATTTTTGATATATTTTTAAAGTTTCTCTAATGGCACTTTCGTCAGGACTTGATAGCCAGCCCGTAATATAATCAATATCTTTTATTCCATATTTTTCTATTTCTTTAAGCGCTTTTAAATGTAATTTTGTATCAGGAGTTGAATTCATATATTTTAAAAGCTCATTTACGTACTCGTCTCTTTGTTGTATTGTGGGTTTTGAAGCGAATTTTGGAGTTGGGAAATCATTTATTACAGATTCAACTTTGTCAGGTCCTATTTTAACTTCCGAAGATTTTATTTTAATTTCGGAAGGTTCTATTTTTACTTCCGAAGGTTCTATTTTAGGTGTTTTTTGGGGTATTTTTTCTTTTTTATTAAAAAGACTTGAAACAAAATCCATAATTTGTTTTCTTTTTAAAAAAGCAGTTATTATAACCAAAGCACCTGTTAAAATAGCTCCAATTTTAATAATTTTCTTTTTATCAATTTTTTTATTTTCATTTTTTTCAAATTTATCTTCTTCTAATTTTTTATTTTGAATGGCGCCATTAACTTGTACATCTTTTTTTAATTGTGTACTTGTTTTTGAAATACCTATATTATTTATATATTCTTTAATTGTAATCATAAAAACCTATGTCATCTAAAACATCTGAATGTTAAAAAGTCGACAATAATTGCCGACTTTTATATATTATTCATTTTAGAGGTTAAAGTATAATCGGAATAATTAGTTCCTTTTATTATGTTTATAAAATAGCTTTTTATTTTATATTTCATATAACCTCAAAGATTTTATTATTTATAAGATACATGTAAAAAAAATTTTTTGCATAAATCAGTAAGAAATGTATACAAATTTTTACAATTATTTTGATTAAATAAAATAAATTTTGTAACCTTGCATAAGCGCAACTTGTTTTTTCTTCATGTTTTATAGAAGTATGATACAAAGTTTTTGCACAAAAGATAAACCCCTCACCAAAATTTTTCCCATATCTACTAAACTAAAAGACATTTATTCAAAAACTTATAAAAATAATGGCTTGTCATCTGATATAAATTCCAATGATCAAAAAAATTATTATAAAAAAATAAAAATAGGAATTGCAACAAGTGCCCTTTTGTCTTTAGGTTTTGCTGCATTAATTTATCCTTTAATAACAGGCAAAGGACAGAAATTACTTAATAATCTTATAATTTGGGCTGATACTTCAGAAAACTCTATTATAAAAGCAGCAAGAAGTATTTTGTTAAATCCAAAAATTAACATTGAAGATATTGACCAAAAAGCAGTTGCACACATGTTTACAGCTATTGATAATTTTGACGGACTCGGGAAAAATGGCGTAAACGGAGCTCATCATTTATATGCATTCATAAAATCATTTTATAAAACCACCATAAAAGATAATATTCAAATAACCAGCATAAAAATGAGAGACAAAAAAAATAAAGACGGAAAAATTATTATCGAATATCTTGTTGACGGAATTAAAAAAACTCTCGAAACAGACGTTAAAGAAGGTTTCACAAGAGGCCAGCAAAGATTATTGCGCAGTTTATCTGACCCTAAAGCAAACAATGGCCATGCTATTAAAAATTTTACCAAATCAAATTTCTATAAAACATATTTATCAGAAGGTACTGAAGTTAAAGCTTCGAAAAGCTCCTTCTCTGAAATTTATGAAACTTTATTTTGCAGCAAACCTACAGGGGTTATAGATTCTATTCAGAAAGATCCTTTTTTAGAAGGCATATACAATATAAAATACCATAAATTATCAGGAAAAAATTCTTATCCGGATAAAACAGTATTCATAGATTCACCCATTAGTCCTTCTATTTTTCAAGATTTTTTGAAACTCTGCTCAAAAAAAGTTGATGAAAGTATTAAAGAAGAAATTAAAAATGGGGCTAACTTGTACAACTCTAAAAATCTGGTTGCAACGGTAGAGAAAGCTTTAAGGCGAGGAATTATTGCAAACAGTAACGCAGAAAACACAACAATTTTAGCTCACAGGGCAGGAACAATGTTTGTTGCATATTGCGAAAAAACAGACAAAGGTTCATACAGAGTAAGATCTTTTTTCCCCGTTCTCCATGGAAGCCATATGCACAAAGACATTATGAGAGAATATCTTAAGAGCAAAGGTAAAATTTGTTTAAGTGATATACCCAAACTTATTGGTCTTAAAAACCTTGTTCCTAAAGAGTTTTACTATAATTATTTGGGAAGTCTTTGTAAAAAATCAATATATTTAGAAACAATGTTTCTTTCTCAATTACAGTTCATGCAATTACGCAAGCAAAAAAATATGGCTAAGCAATATAACAACCATCTAAAAAACAAATAAGAATTATAAATTAAAAAATAAATTAACATTTTTTAACAAATATATATTCAAAGGCAATATTCAAAAATTTATAGAGTTTATTGTATTATAAGTATAAGTTTTAAGAAAGGTGTTGAATATGAATAATGAAATTAAACCATTTGCAGCTTTTACCTATAAAGCGCCTGACGGCGAAATAGACACTGCAACAAAAAACAATAACATTTCAACACTTGCAAACGACAAAAACGCTACAAGTCAAGCAGAACTGAAAGACTTTAAAAAAGAATTTGCTGCAACAGCACAACAACTAGAAAATACGCCATTAAAAGATGAAGTTTCATTTAACAAGAATGAAGAAGCAGCCATAAATCAAAAACAACAATATAAAAAACCAAATATTGGTACAATTATTGCCGGAATACTAGCTGGAACAACTGTCAATTCTTTAACCGCCAATCTGCCAAAAAATATTATTTCTTCAAAAGTATTTGAAGAAATGGCAAAATTATCTGACGGATTATCAAAAAACGAATACAAAAAAATAGAAGACACGCTTAAAGAAACTATTAAATCATCAGGACTAGCTGATAAAGGTGTATCTTTGTTGAAAGCAACCGCAGAAAATGCAGATGAAATCGAACAAATCATGGTAGGAGAAATCGACAATGGATTTTTAAAATATCTTCCTAAAAAATTTAAAGAATTACTTGGCGGAGTATTTGGTTCGCAAATCTGTTCAGGGGAAAATGCTTGTTATGCATTTGCAAGCAAAAAAATAATTATGCCAGAAAAAGAATTAGGACTTGCAATGTTTCATGAGATGGGACATGCTATGAATGCAAATTTAAGTAAAGTTGGAAAAATGCTGCAAAAATCCAGAGGATTATCACTACTTGCAATTCCAATTAGTTTAATTGCATTGTTTAAAACCAAAAAAGCACCCAATGAAGAACCAAAAAATAAAATAGATAAAGCAACAACATTTATAAAAAATAACGCAGGCAAATTAACTTTTGCTACCTTTTTACCCGTTCTTATCGAAGAAGGGCTTGCAACAATCAAAGGCAATAAAATTGCAAAACAAATGTTAAGTCCTGAACTTGCAAAGAAAGTCGCAAAAACAAATGCGTTAGGCTATTCAACATATCTTGCACTCGCTGCTTTATCAGGACTTGGAATTTACCTTGGAACAAAAGTTAAAGATGCCATTGCAAAACCAAAACCAATAGAAAACAAAGAATAATTGCTCTATTAAAAATTAATCAAAATAATAAAAATCTGATTTTAATAAAATTCATACTTTTTCAAAACTTTTGAAAAAGTATGAATTTTGCATATCAAAATTAATCTATTTCAATTTATTGTAAACATCATCTCCAACAGCTTCAAGCCATTCATTAGATGTGTCAATTCCATCAAGCTCAATAGCTAAATGAGAAAACCAAGAATTTGGAGCCGCACCGTGCCAGTGTTTTACATTTGCCGGAATATGTATTACCGTACCTTCTTTAATTTCAACCGGTTTTTTGCCCCATTCTTGATAATATCCTCTGCCTCCAACACCAATCAACATCTGACCACCGCCTGAAGTTGCTTTATGGATATGCCAATTATTTCTGCATTTAGGTTCAAAAGTAACGTTATATATTTTAACTTGTTCAACTGAAACGGGAGCCAAATAGCTTTGTCCTATAAAATATTTTGCATAAGCGTCATTAGGCACACCTATAGGGAACATGATTGTTTTTTGATATTTTTCTTTTTCTGATAATTCGTTATTTGCAACACTCAAATCCTCGCTCCAAACTGTTTTTGCCAAATTAAATGCTGCCCAAGCCTTAGGCCAACCTGCATAAAAAGCGTTGTGGGTTATTATTGCGGCAATTTCTTGCTTTGTAACTCCATGGTTTTTTGCATTTTGAAGATGATAAACTAATGAATTATCGGTAATTCCCATTGAAATCAATGAAACTACAGTTATTATACTTCTTGTTTTCAAATCTATATCTTGATTATTCCAATTTTCACCAAATAAAATGTCATCATTAAAATGTGCAAATTCCGGCGCAAAATTACCAAGTTGAACTTTGCCTGCTGTTTGTGTGATTTTTTCCATGTCAGCTCCTTTGTCTAAATTTTTATTAACTTTAGCAAAACAAATATTTAAAGCAAAAAACATAATTAAAATAAATGCAATATTAAATAATCTTTTATTCATAAACTTTTTCCTTTAAAAAAGTAATTATATAATCAAACAAACTTTAATTAAAATATCCAAAATACACCATATTACACTTGAATATATTTAACAACTCTAGCAGGATTGCCGACAACAACAGCGTTTTCAGGAACATCCTTCACAACAACAGAACCCGCCCCAATTATTGCTCCATTACCTATTGTTACTCCCGGCAGAATCGTTGCATTTGACCCTATCCAAACATCACTGCCTATTTTAACTTTTTTAGCATACATCGATAATCTTTCTTCAATGTTAAAATCATGGTTTAGCGTTGCTATTACGACATTATGACCAATTAAGACATTATCACCTATTTCAATTCCGCCTTGATCTTGAAATTTGCAGCAGGCATTTATAAAAACATTTTTCCCAACTTTAATATTTACACCGCATTCAGTGTAAAACGGCGGAAATAATCTAAAAGTGGTATCAAGTTTTTTATCAATTAATTTAAAAAATAATTTCTGTATTTCATCAGGAGTGTGGTACTTGTTATTAAGCTCCATTGTAATTTTTCTTGCTTCTTCGCTTAATTCATAAAATTTTGCAAGAACTGTTGAATTCTTTTTAACATAATTATGAGTATTCATATATTCTATAAATTCAGAATTATTCATACTATCTATTATTTATTATTTTGTATAAAATAGCAAATACTTATATTACATACTGATATATGCTTTTAAAGTATAATAGTTTTGCTGTATTGGTTTAAAGAAGCTACAAAAAGCGCAAAAATAGATAATAAAAAAGACTTCTTTTAAAGAAGTCTTTTTTATGGTGGTGCAGAAGTTACAAAGTTAGAACTTATAATCAATAAATTTATTGAAAAAGTTCGCACTTTTGAACTGTTTGAACTTGGTAGAATGATTGATTGTATAAATTCAAGAAAAGCTGCATAATCATTTTTGTTTAAAATCTACGACCCTTACATTGCTAATAGTGGCAATTTTTTTATTGGTAATTCCAAAGATTTCATTGTAATCATTTTCATTAATTGTTAATAAATTCATCATATCGACTTTATTAAAATTTAGTTCATTGTAAAAATGTAAAATAATATCTTGTAATAATGATGGTTCTTCTTTTTCTATATCCATAGTCGGTTCATTTATTTTATAACCTAATTGGCTCAATCTGACATTTAATGAAGTATATTTATTTTCAGTAATTAATTCTAAATCTTTTGCTCTGCGGATTATTGCCGCCATTGAAACTCTCCACAAAGTTTTTAATTGAGGAAGATTCCAGAATTGTAAATTTATTAAATCATTTTTTATGTCTTTTGCTGGCATTAAAAAACTTGAAGCAAATGCATTTGCTTCATTTTCTCGATTTGGAGATAAGCTATTTCTATGCATTATTAAATGCCCTAGTTCGTGAGCAAGTGTAAATCTATATCTGTCTGGGGCTTGATTTTTGTTAATTACTATAACACCACAACCCAACTTTTTATTAAAAAAACTTACTCCATCAAATTTTTTAGGGTGGACATCTATTTCGTTAACTATAATCCCAGCTTTTTCAATGATTTTTGTTAAATTTCTAATATATCCTTTAGGAATATTCCAAATATAGCGAACTTCATCAGCGATATCTTGAGGAGATTTTTCACCATCTACAATAATTTCTGGAATATCTATTTCGATATCAACATAATTTAATAATTTGGATATATAAATATTATTTTTAGATGCCATTGCATCTATGTAATTTTCTTCCTTTTTTGATAACGAGCTTCGTTTTCTATGAAGCCTAATTCCCATGTCCAAAGCAAAACATTGATTTTCAAAAAATTTATGAGGATAATCTAAAGCAATAGAAATTTCCTTTAAAAATTTTTCACTTGGGTTATTAATACCTGCTTCAATTTTTGAAATTATAACTTGTGATATGCCAATCGAATCCGCCAATTCTGATTGAGTCATTTGACGAGATTCTCTAGCAATTCTAAGCATATCTGGATTAAATGTCATTTTCTATCTTACTTTCGTTTTTGTCTTCTTTTTCTTTTGTACTTTTATACTTTTCTTTTGTTCTAATTTTATTTTTTATTTCCATTTCGTTAGTATTTTTTTCGTTTTCATTATTTGATGATTTTGGAAACTGTACTACATTAAATTTATGATTAAATATGGTTTCACTATTTTTGTTCGGAAAATCTACAATTCTTAAGATTTTTAGTGCTGTACGTTCTGCAGATGTTTCTATTCCAATTTCCCACTCTGATTCTTCAAGGGTTGGCGGATTAACAAGTCCTTTAAATGGGATTTTGAGTTGAAGTGTTTCAGCTTGTTCGATAATCTCTCTTTTGGATTTACAAAGACTATTATGAAATTTTATTTTTACTTTTTTATTATCTATAACAAAATACTGACTTAAATTTGAACGACAATACTGAATACCGCTTTCTTCAGCTAAAGTTTTTAGAGGTTCATGGAGATTATCTTTTATATCAACCGTCATATTGTATTTTGATGTTCTGCCAAATTTCTTTTCACGCTTTGCAATGTCAATAGCAAATTGTATAATTTGAATTAAATCATCTTTCAATTCGTAAATTCTTGTTAATACGTCAGACTCATTCCCCATTTACATCTCCTTATTTTATTTTCCATGACTATCTTATCATAATAAATTTAATTTTTCAAGTATTTTTATAACTATTTTTATAACCCCGTAAACATTGCGATTTAATCCATTTTTGTAAAAATAGTTGTATGTTTAAAAACAAAATATATGACTTCCCCTTTAAAAATATTTATTTTTTTAAAGAATTTTATAACCTAAGGAGATTTAAACATGACAACAAAGAAACCAAATTTTATTGTTAAATTTGACAATTCAAACCCAACAGAGGAAGAAAGAGCAAAAGCTATTTGTGATTTAATTTTATGTTTAATGAAATTATCAGCAAAACAAGAGGCTAAAAAGTTTAAAACGAAAAAAGAGCAAAAAGAATACGAGCAAAATTTTTCTAATTTTGCTTCAAAAGCCTTATATAACAACAGTTTTGACGATAAAAAATAATAAAATTATGCTCGAACTTTTAAAACTCTCGTTATT
Organism: Candidatus Gastranaerophilales bacterium; assembly: GCA_944324445.1. Lineage (GTDB taxonomy): Bacteria > Cyanobacteriota > Vampirovibrionia > Gastranaerophilales > Gastranaerophilaceae > RUG14156. Next base: position 17,601 of record CALUWL010000037.1, read on the forward strand.
ATTGTGTTTTGACGATTGATTGTTTTTGGTGTCCACCTTGTTTGAACAAGTGCAGAGCGCAAAAGCCGCATTTTGACAATAAAAAAAGAAGTCTTAATGACTTCTTTTTAAATGGTGGAGAATAGGAGACTCGAACTCCTAACCCCCTGCGTGCAAAGCAGGTGCTCTACCAATTGAGCTAATTCCCCATATTTAATTTTCATGCTCGCACCTGCTTTCGCAGGTACATTTTCTTATTCGAGAACCA
>CALUWL010000038.1 GCA_944324445.1 Candidatus Gastranaerophilales bacterium
TTACCATGGCGACCTGATAATTTATCACCTACAGATACTTTACGTTTTTGAGCAATGTAAACTCTAATAACAGTATTAGCACCCGGTGGAAGTTCGTCTCCTTTTTCTCTATCAAATACTTTAACGTCGACTACTCTTCCGCCTTCTCCGTGAGGAACTCTTAAAGAATTATCTTTAACATCACGAGCTTTTTCAGCAAATATTGCTCTTAAAAGTTTTTCTTCAGGCGGATGTTCAGATTCACCTTTCGGAGTGATTTTTCCGACAAGTACATCATCGGCATAAACTCTTGCACCTATACGAACAATTCCTCTTTCATCCAAGTGTCTTATAGAATCTTCGGAAACATTCGGTATTTCACGAGTAATTTCTTCAGGTCCAAGTTTTGTTTGACGAGCGTCTATTTCAAGTTTTTCTATATGCAATGATGTAAATACATCATCATATACAAGTCTTTCATTAATCAAGATGGCATCTTCATAGTTGTAACCTTCCCAAGGCATATACGCTACAAGAACGTTTTTACCTAATGAAAGCTCTCCCATATTGGTTGAAGCACCATCTGCTATTACATCACCTGCTTTAACAACATCACCTTCTTTAACAAGAGGTTTTTGGTTGATGCAAGTATCCTGGTTAGAGCGAACATATTTTAACAATTGATATTGATGAACATTTCCTTCTTTATCTTTAATATGGATTTCTTCACCCATAACCTTAACAACGGTACCATCTACAGTTGAAACTGCAACCATACCGGAATCCTTTGCAACACGAGCTTCAAGACCTGTTCCTACTACCGGTCTTTGAGTAACCAAAAGAGGAACAGCTTGACGTTGCATGTTTGAACCCATAAGAGCACGGTTAGCATCGTCGTGCTCAATGAATGGAATCAATGAAGTTGCGACAGATATAATCTGAATTGGCGAAACACCAACATAGTCAACTTTTGTCGATTCACCCATTGTAAATTCCGAACGATAACGAACAGGAACGTATGAATCTTTAATTTTTCTATCTTTTGTTAATTCAATATCAGCAGGTGCAACACGATAATTTTCATCTTCATCTGCAGTTAAATAATGAACTTCATCCGTTACTTGACCGTCTTTAACAACAAAGAAAGGTGTTTCAATAAATCCGTAATCATTGACTCTGGCATGAGTTGCAAGAGAATTTATCAAACCTGCGTTAGGTCCTTCAGGTGTTTCAACAGGACATAGACGACCGTAATGAGAAGGGTGAATATCACGAACAGCAAAACCTGCACGTTCTCTCATTAAACCACCGGGACCAAGAGCTGATATACGACGTTTATGAGTTAATTCAGCCAATGGATTTGTTTGGTCCATAAATTGCGATAATTGAGATGATCCGAAAAATTCTTTTAAAGATGCAACCAAAGGTTTTGTATTTAAAAGATTTAAAGGAGTTAAAGTTTCTGAATCTTGAAGAGTCATTCTTTCTTTAACAATTCTTTCAATTCTGGATAGACCGACTCTAAATTGGTTTTGTAACAATTCACCGACAGAGCGGATTCTTCTGTTTCCTAAGTGGTCAATATCATCTAATGTACCTTCGTCATAAGTCAAATTAATCAAATATTCAATACCTGCAACAATATCTTGAATTGTAATTGTTCTTTGTGTTTCAGGCAAGTTTAGACCTAATTTTTTATTTAATTTATAACGACCAACTCTGCCAATATCATATTTCTTTTCGTCAAAGAAACGAGCTTCAAGAATAGAACGACCGCCTGCAGGTGTAGCAGGGTCTCCCGGACGAAGTTTTTTATAAACTTCAACCAAAGCTTCATCTGTTGTTGCAGCTGTATCTTTATCCAGGGTTTTCTTTAAAAAGTCAAAATGAGTAAATAGAGTTTCCATTTCAACAGGAGCAATACCTAAAGCTTTTAATAAAGTTGTAGCCAAGATTTTTCTGTTTTTATCAATTTTTACATATACTAAATCGTTTGCATCGGTTTCAATTTTTAACCATGCGCCGCGGTTTGGAATTAATGTAGCATTATACAAACGTTTTCCGGTTGGAGAAACTTCTTTCTTATAATATATACCGGGGCTTCTTACAATTTGAGAAACAATAACACGTTCTGCACCGTTTACAATGAATGTACCTTTATCAGTCATTGTAGGTATATCACCGATATAAACTTCTTGTTCTTTGATTTCACCTGAATCACGATTAACTAATCTCATCATTACACGTAATTGTTTTGCGTAAGTTGCATCGTGAATTCTTGCTTCTTCAATAGTATACTTAGGCTTATCAAATGTATAATTCGGTAAGAAATGTAACTCTAATCTGCCTGTGTAATCCTTAATAGGACTGAAGGACAATAATTCTTCTTTTAAGCCTTCTTTTAAAAACTGTTCAAATGATTTCTTTTGAACTTCAATCAAGTCGGGTAAATCCGTAAGACGAGTACCCGGAATTCCTTGAGGAGTAACACGGCTTGCTTTTTTTGTTGTTGTCATCTAAATACCTCTAATATATGTAATTACAATAATTATTAAAATAATGCAAAACGACTCTATTATTGATTTTCAGCTTATTTGATTTTCAAACGCTTTTTTGCCATAATGCAACATTTTATTAGACTTTATTAATTATATGGGCTAAATATAAGTGGTCAAGATTTCAGCTTCATAAAATTTTACAAAAGACTTGAAATTTTTAAAAAATAGTGTAAAATAAGAGCCCGCTTGAAGATTTACACATTTTTGCTTTTGTTCACAATGTTTAAAAAAATAAATAAACTATTTTTAATTTAATTTGACAATCATTTAAAAACAACACAAAAAAAAATTAACGCATACTATACATACATCCGCAATATTTCTGTGCATACATATTATTTTCTCTTGCAATTTGTCTTGAAATTTTATAACCGTCATTTTTTTTAAAATTATATTCCAAAAATTCGACCCCTGTTTTAACAGCAACAAGATGACCCTGCTCAAAAATTTGGTTTGAATTTTTGTGAGGGCTAACTGTTAGAGTTGTTGTAAAAAAATCGATACAATTTTCTTTTGCAAATTCAGCCGTTTTTTGTAATCTCAAGTTAAAACAAACAGAGCACCTTTTTCCTTTTTCAGGTTCATCTTTATATTCTTTAGTTAACTTATAAAATTCTTTAATATCGTACCTATCCTCAAAGAAATCAATTCCTATTTTTGAACAATATTTTTCAAGTTCATCTCTTCTTATTTTATATTCTTTATAAGGAAAAATATTTGGGTTATAAAAAAATACTACAGGCTTGAAGTTATCCTTGATTAATAGCTCTATCGGATAACTTGCGCAAGGAGCGCAACAAGCATGTAGTACAATCTTTTTCATAACTTCAATTAATTTTCCGCTCTTTTTTGAGCAAGCTCTATTTTATCTAACAAATCTTCATAAGGCATTCCGCCCATATAAAATACACCGTTAATTACAAGTGCAGGCGTTCCGTTTAAATTAAGCTTAGCTGCTTTTTCAATATCATCTGCAAGCTGTTTTGCAATCTCGGGACTATTTACATCACTTACCAATTGATCCATATCAATACCAAGACGAGCTTTTTTTATCTGTTCGTTTATTTCTTCAGGGTTTCTTGGATGATAATCAAATAAAACATTAGCAACACCCCACAATTTGCCTTGTTTTTTTGCAGCAAGTGCGTATTTTGCATACAAACAAGAGTTTTCATGTCCGCCTAATGTAGAGTATATTTGAGAATTACAAGAAGTATCCAAAGGGAAATTAACATCTTTTACAAGAATTTTATCATCTTTTGCAATCTTATGAAGCATAATATTTAATACTCTGCAAAACGGGCAATTGTAATCACTGTATACTTCAACAACAACATCTGCCTTTTCATTGCCTAAAACATTGCCTTTTATAGCATATTTATTTGTTTTAGCTTCAAAAAATTCTTTCATTAAACGTTCTTTTTTTAATTTCGGAGATAATATCAAACTATTATTTAAATAAACAAGTGCAGATACAAAAGAAATTAAAACAATTAAAAATAATACAAAGTGTTTCTTTGCCCCCTTAATGAAATCTTTTATTGTTATTTTTATATCTTCAATAAAGAATCCTTTTTGTTTTGCTATAAGTGCAATAAATAAATCTACAAAATATGTACAAAAACAAAGGACACAAATCTTATTTATTTTAAATATTGAAATAAACGCAAGAACCATAGAAATAGCAAAGGATAACAACCCCAAGGTTGCAATATAGCTGCTTGGGTTTTCAAAAACATCAAAAATTGTATTTTTAAATTTAGCTTGTATTCTATCTACAAACAAAAGCATTAACATAACAAAATATAAAATCAAACCCCAAAGGGAATTCGGTACACCCATAGAAAGGCTGTAGGTTGTTTTTGATACTCCATCACAATCAATTAAATTCGATACAGAGCAAAAACTTGGAGTATAGACATCTAAAAAATTCGTCTTATAAAATATCAAACTAAGCTCAACACATAGTCCAATACCAATAAGAACAAAAATCAAAATCAGTGTCCACTTAGTTTTTGTAAATTTAAAATTGTTTTCCATAATCTATTATCCTCTATCAAGACAGTACAATTTACCTATTCAATACGGGTAATATTATTATACAACTGTCTAACATAATTAATAATAGACAAAAGTATAATAAAAATAAAGATGCATTTAAATGCATCTTTATCAGGAATTTAATTTTTTTAATTTTTCATATAGTTCAGTGGCTTCAGAAGATAATTCTTTAGGTAAAACTATCTTAATCCTTGCTTCTAAAGCGCCCTTTGAACCGTCCTTTTTAGGTAAGCCCATATCTTTCAAGCGAAGTTTTTTGCCGCTTGAAGTCATTTTAGGAATTTTAATTTTTATTTTTCCGTTTGGGGTTAAAATATGTTTTTCACAGCCCAAAACCGCTTCAAAAGGCAACAACTCAACATCTTTAATTAAATTATAATCAGATATTTCATAGTTATCATCGGCAATTTTTACTACAAGATAAACATCGCCTACTCTGCCATAAGCATCTTTTTTACCTTCACCTTTTAAACGAATTTTTTGCCCCTCTTTAACAAATTTAGGAACCTGAAAAGTTAAACTTTTTGTAACTTTTTCAAGACCTGTTCCTGCGCAATTAGAACAAAAACCTTGCTTTGAACCATGGCATGCCTGACATTGCTGATAAGCTGTAACTATAACAGATTTTTTCGGACATTTAATTAAATCTTCAACTGTAAGATATACATTTTGAATTATATCTAAGTTCTCATCCTTTTTTGTATTCTGAGAAGCAGAAGATCTGCTATAAGCTCTTTGATTACCATAATTTGAAAACTGAGAAAAATCTCCAAAATTTGAATAGGTTCTACCTTGTTGAGCTTGTTGGCTCATAATATCCCCAAATATAGCAGAGAAGAAATCCGAAAAACCGCCAGCTGAAGAACTTGAGCCACCAAAATTAGAAAAATTAAATCCTTCAAATCCGGGTGGAACATTAAAATCAGCACCTTGCTGCCAAGATGAACCCAGTTGGTCATAGCGTTTTCTTTTGTTTTCATCGCCAAGAACCTCATAGGCTTCATTTATATCTTTAAATTTCGTTTGTGCATCAGGAGATTTGTTTACATCAGGATGATATTTTCTGGCAAGTTTTCTATATGCCGATTTGATTGCCTGCTGATTCGCATCTCTGGATACGCCTAATATTTCATAATAGTCTTTGTATTTCATATTACTATATTAAATCTAAAATTTAAAAAAGTAACCATTCTTAATTATTTTTTTATAATTGTTTTTTTTGCCATTTAAAAAATTTAACCGAAGAAACATTTTTAGGATTTCCTATTACTCTAACTTTAAACTCTCTGGTAGGAACATCAGACGTATAAGCTAAAGAAGGAATTTTAGAAATATATTCTTCCGGAATTTCCTCAGAAAGCATTTTTTCAAAAGGTGAAACTGTTATAGATTTTATAATATTTTTAGCATCATCAGACATTTTATCCACAATCTGTTCTGTTGAAAATTTACCGATAGGCCCTAAAACACTAACCATTGAATATGGAATTTTACCAAATATGTTCATATTACAATTTTGAGTAATCAAATTAAAATCACCTGTCATATAAAGACTCATGTTTGTGCCTTGAGTTTTAATATATTGCACATCTGCATTTGAATTTTTAATTTTTAATGTGCCTTCTATTGTTTTAAAATCACCCGTGTTTTGATTTGTTATAGCAGAAAGCGTTGAATTTAAGGTTAGCTTCAATATGCTTTGAGATAAAATATTTCCCGCTTGTAAAAATCTTTCAAGCTTCGCAAATTGAGCCAATTCACCATTGTCTATGTTAAATTTTATGTATCCATCCAGAGTTTTTAATATTGAATTTAAATCAACACAGCTAAAACTTGCTTTAATTAATGCACTTAATTTTCCACTTGCAGCAATCGACAAGTCTTTAATTTCTTTAACTCCATTTGTAAGCAATCTTACATTTATTTCTTTCAATAACATTTCGGCATTTGTTTTGTTGGTTTTTATATTATATATAAATTCTCCGGTAATTTTTCCGTTATAAATATCCGCCTTAAAATTCTTTGCAGTTAAAATATTGTCTTTATAAGACCCTTCAATATAAACAGAATTTAAAAGCATATTCATCATTTCAAGGGTTAAAATATTACCTTTAAAATCTAAAATTTCAATATTTAATCCGCCGTCATTTTTTAAATATTTATTTAAAGTATCAAGATTAATATATGTAGAGCTAAATTGAGCAAAATCGACAAGAATTTTATCTTTCAAAAGCTTTGTTTGTGCAATCAAATCAAAATCAAATCCAAAGATTTTGCCATGGACAATATTTATATAAACACTTGAATTTTTAATATTCAACAATATATCGCTTATATAAAGATTAAACTCCCTAGATGCAACGTTATATAAATTCAAATTACCGTCAATTTTTAGAGAATTGATTTTACCGTTTAATATAATATCGCCCAAAACATCAAAACCCAAAGAATACAATGGCAAATACAAAGATGTTTTAGTGTCAAAATTTAATTTAATATTGTTTAAAATAAGGTCATTAGATGAATAATTGTTTATATTGCCTGTAATCGAAACAATTTTTTTATTATCAGCAAAAACAGATGAATTATTAAAAACTATTCTATCTTTCAAAATATTTAATTCTAAATCCAATTTTGCAGGCGTTTTTGATAAGGTTTTAATTACAATAAATTTATTGTTTGAAGGCAAATTGGCTTTCAATTTAATTACTGCATTAATATTTTTTTGATTATAATTTTTTATTATTCCTTCTATTTGGGCAGTTATTTTATCAAGACAAACATCTGTTTTTTCAATTAGAATATTATTTTCATTTGCTTTTAATTTAATATCTTTTATGTAAGCAATATTATTAGAAAATTGAACATTGGAATTAAGCGCTTTTATTGATATTGTTTTATTTGAGAAATCATTTGGTAAAGCAAAAACAATTATCTCTTTTGAAAATATTTCAGATTTAAGGGATTTAATATATATCCTCACATTTTCAAGTCTTGAATTAGTGCTTATCAAAGGATTTTTAAAATTTCCTTTGATTTCTGCTGAAATTTTCGCAAACCCGCTTTTAAAAATATAGTCATTTAAAGTTGGAATATAAGAAGAAACAAAAGGCAGAGTTTTTAAAAGATTAATAATACTTGTAATATTTATTACATCAGAATTTATCTTTAAATTAAGATTTGTTTTATCATCAATTGAGCCTATCATATGAAACTTAGACTCACCAAAATTAGCAGATGCATCAATAATATCAATTTTATTGTTTTGCAAATTTATTTTTGAATTAATATTTTTTAAATTCAAACCTGATTTTTTATGAGCCAAAGAAGCATTTTTAATTTCAAACTTACCGTCTGAATTTATAGTTTTAAAATCGCTTTTTAAATATAAATCAGCAGAAGCAAACCCTGATAGGGTTATATCATCTGCATTAATCTTAGAATTAAAAATTTTACAAAAAACATTCAGTATTTCTTTAAATTCTCTCAAATTTATATCATTTGAAATCAAATTTAATTCAATAAATTTATTTTTGGATGAATTTGCCTTTGCTTTTACTTTGATAAACTGATTTTTAATTAAATTAAAATCACAATTAGCATAAATTTTATCTTGTTTAAAATTAATTAAAACATTGTTTTTAGGAAGCCTTACATCACCCACTTTAAAAGAATAATCAGATAATTCGACCACGCCATTTATATTTATCTTTTTTTCTTGCGGAAGAATTTTTAAATCAACATTTGCTCTGGAATAAAACTTATACTCATCAGCATAGACCAAAGGGTTGAATCTCATTTTTAACAAAATCTCATTAAATTTGCTTATAGCATTAATTTTGGTTTTAAAATTTAATTTTAAATTAAAATCTAAAATCCTATGCGTTGGAGCATTTATATATCCTTTTGCTGAAATTTCATAATTACGATTTTTAAAATCAATAGTGGGTATTGAAGAAAATTTCAAATTATTTGCATTTACAACAAAATTCTTCTTAACGTTATCATCATATAAATTAAAAATAAATTTATCTGTATAAAAATTAAAATTTCTCAGTTGAAACTTTGTTTTTTTTGAATTAAATTCCAATATTTTAGGATTAAAATATTCAAAACAGGAATATTTTTTACCCTCTGTAAAATTCACAAATACAGCTGTTTTATCAGCTTTTATTTTTGATAAATCAATATAGCCAAATAAAAATGAAAAAATATTAACATCTATATTAAGATTATCTAAAACAATAAAATCGGAATTTTTGGAATATTTTAATTTAAATTTATCAGCTTTTAGATTTATATCAAACTTGTAATTAGGTTTAATAACTAGATTATCAATATCTAAAATTAACTTTGTATTTTTAGATAAATATTTGTTCAAAAGAGGCTCAAAATTTTCTTCATTTAAAAATTTTGGTAAAATAAAAAGATAACAAGCATATAAACAAATAAATAAAGCAAAAATAATACCTAAAGTTTTTTTAAAAAAAGGAAAAATATTGACACAGGGAATGTCATTTATTTTTAAAAAAACATTCTTAATCTTTTTAATCCAGCTTTTTTTCTTAACATATATCATTATATCTACATTTCAATAATTGAAATGCTTTCAACTCCTGCGTTTCTGGCGTTATCCATTAATCTTACAACGCTTTGATGACTAGAATTTCCTGCTGCTTGTATTAAAATTCCATCGGTATTTATTTTTGATTGTTCTTTTAAAACATTCAATAAATCACTTTCTGCTACGGGCTCATTATTAACAATATATTTATCATCTTCCGTAACTTGAACGGTTAGGATTTTAGCATCCTTATTTTGCTGATTTTCTTCCACATACTCAGGGACTGCAAGAGATAAACCTTGTTGATCTAATATCGGCGCTATTACCATCATAAGAATCAAAAGAACCAGAAAAATATCCGTTAAAGGAGTAATATTTATTTCGTTGAATGTTTGTCTTTTCATTAACCTTTATCCTCATTTTCTTTGAGTTCTTTTTGTTGTTTTCCGCTCAAAGGTTCGCCTGCAACAACTAATTTTTCAAAACCTGCATCTTGTGCTGCTTTCATAACTTTCATTATTTCTGAACTTTTTGTATCTTTATCAGCCCTTACTACCACTTCTTTTTTTTCTAGATTACCGATTAAAGAAACTAATTGAGAAGTAAGATTATCAGGATTTACCTTGGTTTCATTTACATAATAGCTGCCGTCTTTTGTAATTGAAACGGTAGCATTTTTTACTTCAATCGCAAGCCCGGAATTTATTTCAGGCATTTTAATATTGTTATCGACGGATTGAAAACTTGGAGCAATTACCATCATAATGATGAGCAAAACAAGAAATATATCAGTCAAGGGAGTGATATTTATTTCATTAAATGTTTTTTTTCTGCCGTCATCTTGCTGTGTATTTACGTTCATCTTATATACCTAATTATAGAGCAATTGAGCTGTTATTATCAACGTTTACTTCTTCATCAGAATCAATAAAGCTTAAAAATACTAATTTAATCAATTTGAAATCTGATTCGAAACGAGCAACAACTGTTTGAAAATAGTTAAACAATACAACCGCAACAATTGCAACGCCCAAACCAAGTGCTGTTGCAATTAGAGCAGATGCTATACCTGTTGCAACGGCAGCAGATTGATTACCTTGTGTAGCTAAATCTTGGAATGTATACAAAATTCTAACAACTGTACCGAATAACCCCAAGAAAGGAGCAACACCGCCGATTGTACCTAATATTGTTAAATGGCGCTCTAACTTTCTAACCGCTAAAGAAGAAGAGATGTCATAAGCTCTTGAAAAACCTGCCTTTTGTTCAGTATAAATTCTTAAAGCTTCATCCACCATTTCAGATATTATACCGCCTAATTGAACAGAAATTCTTTGAGCTGCGCCTATATTATTCTTAACAAGTGCTTTTTGTAAGCTAGGAATAAATTCTGAAATATTTCTTTCATTTTTTCTATAATAAACAAGTCTATTTATTGCAACATAAACTACCAAAATCGAGCAAATAAATATTGGTGTTAAGACCATCCAATCCTGTGCAATTGCCGCTAACATTAAATCCATATTTTTATCCTCATATTTCTATTTTTATCTTAATACACTGTTTAATACGTTATAATCAAAGGTGAATTCAATCGGAACTGATTGTCCTTTAAATTCGGGAGGCAGAGGTCTAAAAGGAGCTGTTAATTCTATAGCGCTCATTGCAGCTCTATCTGCTAGTGGAACGCCTGAAGATTTAGTTACTCTGTGAGACAGCAATCTTCCATCTCTGCCTATCGTAAAAGTAATTACAACCCTTTTTGAACTATCACCCTTAGGCGGCGACCAGTTTCTTTTGATTCTTTGTTCCAAGTCTCTCATATAAGGTCCCCAATTAGGCTGACGGATTGCATCAATTCCGGGTGCACCATTAGGATTTCCGGGGCTTGGATTACCACCTGAACCATAACCACCTGATGAACCTCTTGAAGCATACTTGCTGCCTGAAGAACCTGAAGACGAACCGCCTCTTGAAGCGGATGAGCCTGCAGAGCTGAACTTAGGAGCAGGAGAAGATGAACTTCTGCCCGAGCTTGAACCGCCTGAAGTACCTGAAGCAGCAGGAGGTCTATATGTTGTGCCTACAGGAGCCTTACTTGGCGCAACAGGAACGCTAAAAGGGCTCTTTGGGGCAGTTGCAACCCTTGGTGCAGTTGGAGCCTTGGGGGCTGTTTGTGGTCTTGCCTGAGGTTTAGCAGCTGTCGGCGCCTTAATTGGCGATGGTTTTGCAACAGGTTTTTGAGCCACGACAGGCTTATTTACAGGCTTATTTACAGTTTTTTGTACAGGCTTTTGTACAGGCTTTTGTACTGTCTTTTGCATCGGCTTTTGTGGAGCTTTTGCAACTTTTTTCTGTTGTTTTTGCACTGTTTTTGGTTTAGCAGGAGCAGACTTAGCAGGGCTAGGTTCTGATATTGCACGTTTTGGATCATGCTTTCCGCCTGCACGAGAATCTCTATCTGACCTTATTTTAGTATTTTTATTAATAGGCGGCTTTGATTCATTTTGAACAAGTTTAAATTCAACATCCCTGTTTGGAAGTTCGGGTTTTGGCAAATGAGGAAAAACAAGCCCCATAAAAGCACTTGTTAAAACCAAAACACAAGTGAAAAAAATATGTGCTGCAATAGATAGCGTAATACCTTTAAAAGGACCTATTTCATCAGTTGTATTAAAAAAATTAGGCAACTTCTTTTTTGCCGTTATTTGCTCATCTGCTATTGAATTTTGTAAATCGAATCTATTTCTAATTTGTGCCATAATCTGTTTTTATTTCCAGAGTAAATTATTATTTACATAAGAATTTTTATAAATTACCCGAGAGAGTATAATCTATTGTGCAGTTAACGTAATCGGCTGGTCAAAAAGTATATTTATCTGACTATTTGCAGGAATTACAATATTTTCACCTTTATCAATTGTTCTTTTTATAAGTCCCAATCCTGCACCGACTGCTGTTCCGTATACTGCACCTCTGCCAACTGAGCCGCCTGATAATGCTCCCATTGCAGTCCCTAAAACTGCTCCTGAACCTGCACCAATAGCTGTATCTTTAGCATATTCTTTTGCGCTATCTGCAGCTGTACCTCCTTTTAGAACACCTGTTGAATCATTTGTTGCAACAACTGCACTAATTGGAATTATATTGTTATAAGGAGTTCTTATAGCCGTAAATCTTATCTGCATTTTTGCATTTCTATTTCCGAAAGTTGCTTTTTTATTTTCGGTAACAGTACCCATTAATGTGCTTCCTGCTGCCGCAATTGTTTGATTGTTATATATAAAATCTTCAACCAAAACAGCATTTATTGTTTGTCCCACAACAGCACTTGAAGAATTAATCTCTTGTGATAAAACTGCACTACAAGTAACACCTGCAGGAACATATAAAGCATAACCTTGTAAATTTGAACTATTTTGCTGTTGAGGAGCGGTATAGCTAAAATTTCCAGCAGCAAAACAACTGTTAGACATTAGCATTACCGATAAAATAAATAATGCACATAGTTCATTTTTCTTTATCATAAATTCCTCTCCAAAAAATATTCAAAAATATTTTAACACACTTAATTTTTTTTTGACAAATTTATTTTAAAAATAATAGTCTTCTTCAAATTCTACAAACAAACTATCTCTCGGGCCAATTGAAACATGCCGGCCGAATTCATATTCTCCGCTCGGTACATATTGAAGCGTTCCGCCCCAATGATTTCCATAAACTTTTCTTGGATGAATAGTTGTATTATAAGAAGCAGGATTAGTTAAATTTCCACCTAAGACATCAGAGCCTGAAAATATCAATTTTCCTTTTATATCTATTTTTTCTCCGTTCTGTTTTACAATTGAATCAATATCAATACTCATTGCGGCATTAACACCTCGAACGGGCAACTTAAGCATACTTACATAACCTTGAAAAATATCACCCTTTTCTACTGCCTTTTTTTCTAATACCCATACATCAGAAGGTACAATAAAATATACTCTGGAGCCTTCCTCAAGGTTTTTTGTAGAAAATATCTTTTTTGCATAGACTTTAACAATTGAACCTTTTGATAAACAGGGTTCAAAAGCAAACACAATTGTGTTTAATAAAAATAATAATAAAAATATTAATAAAATTTTTTTAAGCATAATTCAATATTAATGGATTTTTTCATAATTTCAAGATTTAATAATATATTTTTTAGCCAAATATTTTAAAAAAAACTATAATAAATGTATGTCAGAAAGAAACAAATCAAATATTAATTTATTACAAATAATTAAAAAATTTTTTATTACTTTTGCGGTATTTGCTGCAATATTAATTATTTTTCTGATTGTTATTAAAAACACCTTTTCATACTCACTTATAGAAAAAAACTTAAGTGATTTTTTAGGTCTTAAAATTGAACTGATTAATCCAAAAACAACATTCGATTACAAATTTAATGTAAACATAAAGTCGCAATTTATAAATATTTATGACAACAAAAAAGCTATCAAATTTATATCATTAGAAAATCCTGATATAACATTCAAACCCTTAGGCTTTATTTTTAAAAAAGCGAACATTAAAAAATTCAATGCAAAAAATATCACCCTAAACATAAAAAGAAATGAAAAAGGACAAATAGATTTTCTGGAAAACCTTAAAATAAAAGATTGGTCAACTATTGAAAATCCTGATCTTACGAGATTAGACAGCAACATAAATTTCATCAAATTAAATTTTCAAGATAATTACAAAATAAAAAGCGATATTACTTTTAATCTTACCAATACCGATATAAGAATTTCAAAAAGAAACAAAAGTTTCTATTTTTATCAAACAGGAACAATAGATACAAGAATAAACTCCAAAAAACAAACAGCTAATCTATATATAAGCGCAACTTCAAACTATCCTTTTAACAATTTTAAATCTGAAAACCTGTTTTTAAATATAAGCATTAAAGATATAAACCTTTATATGTTCAATGACCTTGCAAAAAAATATATTTCAAAAGATATAATATCTTTTGAAGGAACCTCAGATATCTTAATTAAAACTCCCGAAGAAAACAGTAACATTCAAAATTTAAATATCACAATAAATAAACCGCAATTAAAATTAAAAGACGGTAAAGTTATTTCACCCTTTAAACAAGATATTATAATAAATTCAACTTTTAATCCAAATAAAGAAAAAATTGAAATAAATTCTCTAAATATCAACTCCAATAAACTTTCTATATCTAGCAAAGGCGATATTATAAAACCATTCAGCAAAAAAAGAGGCTTTGATTTTAAGACAAAAATTAAAAATACTGAACTGAATAATTTTCTATATTTTTTACCTGATAATTTAATTTATTATCGCCCGCAAGGAATACCAACATTAAAAAAATCCAATTTCCATGGAACACTAAACGGAGATATTAACCTTAAACTTTTTCCGCTAGATATAACAGGAAATTTAAAAGTTTCAAACGTACATATTCCAAACTATCCCAAACCTTTTATAGAAAACGATGTAAATTTGTTTTTTATGAAAGACAAAATGAGGGTCTATACAAGAATATACACTCCTGAAAATCAATATGTAATAATAGACGGAATTTCAAATCTTGATGACTCTCTATACGGAAAATACAGCGTAAAATCAACATCAAAAATAGATCTTGCTTTTGCAAAATTATACCTTGTCCCTGTCCAACAAATAATAGGATTTAACATAGGTCCTGTTCCTATTATGGATATATCAGGATACGGCAACATTGATATCAGAACACAAGGAACAATCAAAGATGCTCAAATATTCGGTGAATTTAATGCATACAATGCAAGCGCTGAAATTGAAGGGTTAGATGCCAAATTAACAAACGGGGATTGCAAATTAATTTTTGATAACAGAAATTTAATATTCAAAAAAATTCACGGCAAAATGGATGAAGCAGATTTTACATTAACGGGAATAGGTGATACTAAAGGGAATGTTAACTTAAAATCAGAGATAAAAAATGCTAGAACTTATAATATATTAAAAATATTCAATAACAGCATAATTACAAAACCCTATACAAAACTCACGAAAAATATAGCTGCAACCTCAGGTCAAATAAATGCAACCATCAACCTAAAAGGAGCAATAGAAAATTGGGAAGATAAAAATTTCCTCTCAAAACTTTTGTTATCAGGAAAAATAGATTTTAAAAACAATAAAATCATACTAAACAACAAAATGTCTGCTCAAAAAATAAACGGCACACTTAATTTCGGTTCAAAACAAGAAGGAAATTTTGAAGCATACATAAATAACTCAAAAATAAATATAAACTTTAATTCAAAAGATAGTTTAGAAAAAATAACAAAAGGCGAATTATTTGAATTCAAAAGTACTATTTTTTCAAACAAATTTTCATTTCTGGATTTATTAAAAGAGTTAAGTAAAAACAATAAATATTCTCCTTTATTATCAAATTTAGAGAAAATGGATTTTTATACAAAATTCAACATAAAATCCGAAGGCAAACTTTCTTTAAATGAAATAAATCTTGAAAAATTTAAAAATCATGGTTATATAACAGGACTCAATGATAAAACTAAACCAAACATCAAGTTTAATTCAGGAATAATCAAAATTAACGACAATAAAATCATATTCGACAATTTTGATTTAACGGTCCTAGAGGGAAAAATTAAAGCAAAAGGATACATCAACAACTTTTTATCTAAAAAACCAAACGGGGATTTAAATGTTATTTTGAATAACATAAATCTGGCCGGATTAAATCAAATTTTTCCAAAAACAAATATAAATCAAGGAAAACTTAAAAACGGCAGAATTTTAATTAAAAATGATACCTTAAAGTTCAATTCTCTAAGTATGGAATTTGATGATACACCAATATTTATAAATGCAAGCATCAAAGATATTTATTCTTCAAGAATTTTAGATTCAAATTTTTCAACAATTCTAAATGAACAGTCGACAGACAATTTAATTAATCCTTATTTAACATACCCAATAAAAGTAAAAGGGGAACTTCCGATAAAAGGTAATTTTAAAGGAAAAGCAGATAACTATACAATTGATTTAACAACAACTATACCTAAAAATTCTGATATATCATTCAGCGGAGCAAATCTTGGGGATATTAACCACAAAAGAGAAATCACGGGAAAAATTGAAGTTAGAGAAAATAAAGCAACTATAAATAACTTAAGATTAATAAATTACATAGCAAATCAAAACGGTAAAATTAACCCGATAACAGCACTAAAAGTTAATGGCGGCATATTCCAAAACCAAAATGAACTATATTACAATAACCTTAAAATAACTACTTTATCACCTATTAATGTTAGGATTTTAAATCTTGTATTCAAAAAATCACTTTTAAAACAAGGTAATTTTGAATGCGATATAAATTTAAAAGGAAATATTAAACTCCCGCAAATAAACGGCAAAGTATTTTTGCAGGACTTAGACATTCCTTTATACGACACTCAAATTAACAACATTAAAGTAAACATTTCAAATAGGTTTATAGACGGGGAAATCCTGGCTAAAAACAACCAAAACGATGTAAAAATGTTTTTAAAAGCAGAAAATAAACTAACAGCGCCATATATAATAACAAATGTTGATATACAATCCAATAAATTGAATATAAACGAAATACTATCAAGCATTACCCCAACGCAAAATAAAACAGATATAAATAAAAAAACAGAAATACCCATAAAGCCCGAAGATGTTATAGTCAAAAAAGGCACATTTGATTTTAAAGAAGTTTCATTTGAAAAAATTAAAGCACAGAACCTTAAGGGCAATTTCAATTACAAGGATAACATCTTTAACCTTGAAAATGCGATACTGGATATTGCAGAAGGAAAATTCACAGCAAATGGAAAATACGGCTATAAATCAACCAAACTAAACCTTAATGCCAAAATGGAAAACTGCAATTCAAATACCTTGACTAAAGAATTTTTAAATTTATCTGACCAAATATTTGGCAAAATAAATGGTTCCATAACCCTTTCCGGAAAAAATCTAAACACACCTGAAGCAATTAAAAATATAAATTCAAAGGTTGAATTTTCAATAGACAACGGAAAAATGCCAAAATTAGGCTCTCTTGAATATCTTTTAAGAGCAGGAAATATAATCAAAAACGGAATTTTAGGTCTATCATTAAATAATTTAATTCAAGTTCTAACCCCATATAAGACAGGAGAATTTGAAAAAATTACAGGAGTGCTTTCAATAGATAAAGGCGAAATACAAAATCTTGAAATAATGTCACAAGGTAAAAATTTAAGTATGTACCTGAATGGCAACTACGATATTCTTGAAAATTATGCAGATATTAAAATATACGGCAAATTATCTCAAAATATATCTAATGCATTAGGGGCAATAGGAAATGCATCAATAAGCCAATTTATAAATTCAATAACGTCAAGAAAAAATCAAACAAATGTAAATACTGAACTTCAAGAAAACATAAACAAAATTCCTTCTATAGAAATAGAAAATCCTGAACCAAGGTATTTTAAAGTTAAAGTTTTAGGTGATATCAATAAAGAAAACTACATTAAGAATTTCTCTTGGATATAGAAATTAAATTAAAACAAATTAAAAAAGGCTGAAAACAATTGTTTTCAGCCTTAAAATTATTTTGCTT
>CALUWL010000039.1 GCA_944324445.1 Candidatus Gastranaerophilales bacterium
TAAAATTTTCAAATAACTGTCCGTAAATAATCAAACTATCCGTTCTAAATAATCAAACCATGTGTTCGTTTACAATTATTTTGGCTTAAGTCGCTCTGTAAAGACATTTTTAGGTCGGAAAATCGCAATAACCCGCAAAAATTAAATTATCAAAATGAACTTTTTTCAAACTGCAGCGATTATCGATTTTTTCTTAAAAAGCTAGCGTTTAGCGCCGTTTTAAAAATATAAGGATAGTTTGATTATTTTGGCGTATATAAAAAGAAAAAGAGTTAATAAATTGATTGCTTGTAAAGTTTTATAATAATATTATCAAAACAATTATACTAACCGTACATAATAATCAAAACATGTGTTTCTTTACATTTACAATTTAGTTAAGTTTATAAGTTATAGTGGAATTTACTAACCATGAAGGCAAGTGCAAGAATCATATTTATAATCGCTCTAATTGTGAGCGTCCAAGCAGCAAACGCTGCTTTTTATGAGTGCACATATAAAAATAATAACGGGATAAAACTTGTATCTTCCTTTAACCCTAATCAAAAATATAGAGAAGACTATGAGCTATTATATGGCGCCCTAATCAGTGGAAATTGCAAAGAATTATACATTAAAAAATACCTAATTAATGCAACCAGCTGCAATATTCAATTTTACAAATACAACGGACAAATTGCTAACTTAAGCTGCAAAGGCAACAACCCTGAAACAATGCAAAAATTAAGAGATATCGCTGCAAAAGAATTTGGATATTATAAATAAAATACTATTTTCGAGTTATTTTTCTCCAAATAAATTTTTGGAAAACACCAAAATAAGTGCAAATTATCATAACCAATACAAAATACAAATATGTCATTTGAACAGGATCATAAATACCATAGATATAATCCTCATTGATATACATTTCCATATTCATTGATTTATATATAACAGCAGTAATTAAAAACATAACAAAAGTATGATTTGCCATAATATGGTATGTTGTATCTCCGACGTGTTTAAAAAATTTAACATCTTTAAAATACGGATATAGAATTTCAATAGAAAATAAAGAAACCCAAATACCCGTTATAGCAGTTAAAATTGGAACAATTATCTGATCATCAAACCTGCCCCAAACAAGCACATAACTTAAACCAATGCCGTGGGTTGGGTCAAAATCACGATTAAAAAGCCACAAAAACGATTGAAAAATTATTATTCCAAAAAACCACTTTACAGTAAAAATATTAAAATTATCTTTAATATATTTCACATAAAAGTATCCCAAATAAACAAAAAAAGTTGAAAACATCAATCTCATTACAATTAAAGTTAGAGTATTATTTCCAAAATACTTTATAAATGGAATTGCCCCAAAACCCAATATCGCAAAAAAGAAAAGTTTAAAATATTTATCAGGAAATTTTCTTAAGATTTTCATTAAAAATAAAAAAGTTATTAGTGTCATAAATAATTGCGGAACAAACCACAAAGGAGCACATAGTTTTAATTGATGCCCATTTATAAAAGGAGTAATAAAAAAGTTTTTTAGCGAGATTGGATCTGCTAAAAATTTTCCAGTAAAGTAAAAAACTATAAAAGTTATTATAATATATGCTATTTCGTATCCAAAATAAGGAAGTAAAAGAGATTTTACGCGTTTTATAAAATATGTTTTTACATCATCTATATATTTTTCTTTAAATAACATGCCTGAAATAAAGAAAAACAAGGCAAGTTGGAAAGAATAAGGCGGAAACATTCCGAAAACAGAAAACTCTAAATGTCCCGAAACAACTAATATAATAGCTAAAGCTTTGAGAAGATTTATTTTATTTGAAAAAACTTTATCCATAATTATAACTCCAACCAAAGAGTCTGATAAGGAGCAAGTCTTAAATGCATAGTTCTATTTTGTAAAGACACATTCACTTTGATATCATCGTCATTTACCAAATTTTTCAAAGATGTTATTTTATTATTGTTTTTGATAATTATATCTGCAGGAAGACTAACTTCTGCCACAAGTTTTTCACCTGAAAGATTATTAATTACAAGAATTTTTTTGTCTTTGTTTTTTCTAATATACGCAAAGTTACTATCTGACGTTGTTTTTAAAATTTCAAAAGCACCATCCGCCATAACAGGGAGTTCTTTTCTTAAAGAGATTAGATTTTTAACCTTCTTGTACACTTTTGAATTAAATTCATAATAACCTTCAGAAGAACCATAGAAAAGTTTTCTTGGAACATTACCTCTGTGGATATCACGAGAGTCAAAAGCAGATAATAAGTTAGAAAGTTTATTTGCTTTTTTGGATGCTTTATCTTTATTTTCCGAATCTTTCGCTCTCATTTGAGCTGATTTTTTAGCATTTTCAAAATTATTAGCCACTCCGACTTCATCACCATAGTATATTATAGGTATTCCTGGTAAAGATAATAAAATTGAAAAAGCAGATTCTATTCTGTTTGGATTTTTGTCTAAGAAATTTGCAAGCCTTCCTGAAACGCCAAAACCCTTTCTAAAACTTGCACCTTTATCAACAAGATTATCGAATATAATTTCTCTCACCTCAGGGCTAACCATTTCTAAAGTTAGCTCATCATGCACTCTTAAGAACATGCCCCAAGCAGCTGTTTTAGGAATTTCAGGAGTATTTTTATAAGCATCTATAAAATATTTTTTATCACCTGTAATTAAACTTGCCCAAATAGCCGGCATATAAGGGAAATGATAAGCGATTTGCGCTTCATCCGTTCTTTTTATATTTTTCTTTTCTCCGTTTATATCAACCGTAACTTCTCTTTCTTTACCAAAATAAGGGAGTATGTCTTTTGGAGTCTGACATGCCTCAACTTGCACAACACTTGATGGTGCTGTAAGTTGAATATAATTACTTAAAAGTCTTATAATCGCATGTGTTTTAGGACGATTTTCAGCGTTTGTTCCGGGTTCTTTATATAAATAAGGAATGGCATCCATTCTGAATATATCAATCCCTAAATTTGTCCAATAAGAAATTGTATCCAAAACATAATACAATACATCGGGATTTTCCCAATTTATATCAAGCTGAAAAGGATAAAAAGTATGATACAACCAATAATCTTTACCGTTTACGGTAACTTTTCGCCAATTATTTTCAACGTTTTCAGGAAAAATTATTCTTCTTTTGGAAATTTTACCATCAGGTTCAACATATTCAGCCACAGTTCCTAATTTTTCGTCCTGATAGCGCTTATATTTTGGTTCTTCATCTCTCCAGATAAAATAATCAAGATACAGTTCATCTCCTGCTTCAATTTTTTTAAACCATTCATGTTCTTGTGAAAAATGATTTAAAACTAAGTCTGCTTTGATTTTAAACCCTCTTTTTTTAGCTTCTTTAACAAAATCCTTAAATTCTGTCATACCGCCTAAATCACGTCTGACATTTTGAGGATTTTTAACATCAAAACCCGCATCTTTCATAGGACTATCTGCAAAAGGAAGCATATACAAAGTTGTTACACCCAAATCTTGCAGATAATCAAACATTAAAGCTGTGTCTTTAAATGTATTTTTTTGATTATCCTTTACAACTCCGAATTGATCAACATAGAACATGTATATAATTTCATTTTTATACCAATCAGAATTTCTTTTTAAATCTTGTTCCAATAGCTCTTTAGGACGATTACTTATAGCTTTTTCAGCAGCAAGTATAACTTTATTGTATATTTCTTCGGAATGTTCCTTACCGTATACTTCAACAATTGAATCTTTAATTTCCTTTTTTATTTTTGAATTAATATCAATTGTTTGCTCCTCTACTTTTGAGGGAGTTTGCTTAATATCGTTAACTTCAGCAAATGTCGGCAAAATTACCGAAATCATCAATACAAATAAAAATACAACTTTTTTCATATCGTGAATTATAAACAAAAAATAAAAATATAATAATTATTTGAATTATAATTTTAACAAAAATTAATTTTCGATATAAATTTCAGCTATATTAGGAATTAAACCGCCAATTTTTGTCGGGTAGACATTTTTTATTTTTTTTCTTATAGCACTTATATTTAAAGGTGCATAAAGATAAATCAGAGGATTTTCTCTTGCAACAATTTCTTGGTATTTATCATATATTTCTTTTCTTTTTGAAAATTCAAGTTCAAGCGCTCCTTGTTTGAATATTTTTTCTAACTCTTTTTCAAAATCCAAAATCTTATCACTTGATTTTAAATCATTATTTGTTCTTTTATTAAATAAATGCAGCGCTCCATAAGGAGTCCAGACATTATATCCTGCATTGGGTTCATTTACATTTGATGTCAGTGCAAGAATTATACAATCATAATCAACAGAATTGATTGTTTTATTAATTAAACTGTTAAATTCTATAGGTTTAAAATTAACTTTTATTCCAAGTTTTTCTAAATCCTGCTTAATTGAAACGCCGCTTGCTTCTCTTTGAGTATTGCCTGCATTTGTTAAAAGTTCAAATTCAACTCTGTTATTATTTTTATCATATAAAATTCCGTCTTTATAATAAAAACCACTTTTTAATAAAAGTTTTTTAGCATAATTCAAATCTTTTTTATGACCTTTAGCTACTTTTTCATTTAAAAATATACTATTTAAGGCTTCTGCACTATATAAAGGTTTTGCCATACCTGAAAAAACATTTAAAACTAAATCATCCCTGTCAATTGCCCAATCTATTGCACTTCTAAAGTTCCTATCTTGAAACCATAATTGTTTTTTGGGATCAACATAATATTTTCCTTCATTATTTTTTCTGTTATTCAAATTAAAAACTAAAAAAGTGGTATTTGTACTTGAACCCAGATTGTAAAGTTCAAAATCACCATGTTTTTTAAGTTCTCTATATCTATCTACTAAAGATCCGTTTACAGATAATACATCAATAGCACCTGATTCAAATTTTAGTGTCTGATTGTTGATATCCCCCGCAATAACCATAACCCACTTATCAAGATACGGAAGTTTTTGATTATCGTTATTAATCATATAATAGTTATTATTTCTTTCATAAACCACTCTTTGCGAAGGCAAATATTCTTTTAATTTGAAAGCACCCGATACTACAAGATTTTCAGGCTTACAATCAACTCCTTGAAAAGTCAGAAAATATTGTTTACCTTTATTTGTTGCTTTTTCATAAATATGTTTAGGTACAATTGAAGCGGATAAATTCCTTAAAAAAGGAGCAAAAGGTTTTGGAGTTATAAATTTAACCGTATATTTATCTATTTTTTGAACATCAGGAAGCATACCGTCAATTGTCATAACGTCTTTTGCTGAACCATCACCAAAGCCGCCAAAAATTATTGTTTTATATGTAAAATAAACGTCATCTGCAGTTATTTCAACACCATCCGACCATTTTATACCCTTTCGTAAATGAATAATATATGTTTTATTATCAGGTAAAATTTCATAACTTTTTGCCAATTTTGCAACAACATTACCCGTTGAAACATCTGTTGTTGTTAAACCGTCATACATAATTTCTGCTAATTCAGCACTCGTTGCATCATTAGCGTTATACGGATTAAAAGTTTTAGGATCGCCCAAAATGCTTGTTGTTAAAACTCCGCCAAATTTTCCTACTGATAACTGTGATTGCAGATAATCAACCCCTGATATAGTAACATTTTTAAAAGGAGGCAATTTATTATCCGCCAAAATCAAAGGTTCTAATTCACCCGTTTTTTGAATATCGTATCCGTAATCTTTTTTAAAAATTAAAACTAAAAACCCGATAATTAAAATCAAAATAAAAAATATTATTAAGATTTTTTTAACATTTTTTCTCATAATATTGATTTTACCATAACTAAATGATATAAAAAGCTAAAGTAGAGTTATTTTTCTCGAAGCATAATAAGGATAAGAATATAAATATGAGAATATTAGTTACAGGTTCAACGGGATTATTAGGCAAATCCCTGTGCCCTATGCTTGATAGTGAAGGCTTTCAATACTGGGCTTGTAACTCCAAAATTTTTGATGTTACCAATACAAAAATGGTAAACGAAATAATGAATAAAATCAGTCTGGATTTTATTATTCATTTAGCAGGATACACAAATATCGATCAGGCGGAAGATAACCCCGAGCTTGCATATAACGTTAATCAAATAGGAACAAGAAATATAGCTCACATTGCAAAAAAACACAATGTTCCGATTTTATATGTAAGCACCGATAACGTATTTGACGGCAAATCAGATAAACCCTATAAAACAACTGATGCAACTAATCCTATCAATGTTTACGGTAAATCAAAGCTTGCAGGGGAAAGAGAAATAATCAAAGCAACAAAAAAATACTATATTCTAAGAACATCTTGGCTATATGGCACAGGCGGATACGTTGATGCAATGCTTACATTTTCAAATTTCAGAAAAGAAATCTCAGTTGTTGATGATCAAATCGGTTGTCCTACTTGGGCAGATGATGTTTCTAAAAAAATTATTGAAATTATAAAAGAAAATAAACCCTATGGCATTTATCACGTAAGTTCCTCGGGAAGCGCCAGTTGGTCAGATTTTACAAAGAAAATTTTTGAACTCAAAAAAAGAAATGTTGAAGTAACTGCAATTGATAAAAGCGATTTTCCTCGTCCTGCCATGCGCCCTAAATATTGCGTTTTAGATAGCGAAAATATTCTTCCGGATTGGAAAAGCTCGCTTGAACAATATCTTTTAAGCAAAAATTAAAGCTTTTCAGCCTAAAGTATTTATTATATAATAGTTTTGTTGATAATATAGCGGGGAGATATTTATGCACGGAATTATTTTAGCAGGCGGTTCAGGTTCAAGATTGTGGCCACTATCAAGAGAACTTTATCCTAAACAACTTCTAAAACTTAATTCCGACAAAAGTCTTTTGGAAAGAACTTTTGAAAGACTTATGAGCATAATGGATATAGATAACATCATTGCAATAACAAACACAAAGCATTTTAGCGATGTTAAAATGCAGCTAAGAGAATATTCAAACGATGTAAGAATTTTAACGGAGCCAATAGCAAAAAACACGGCTCCTGCCATAGCTATATCAACAAAATTCCTGCTTGATTGCGGAATAGATGATGTTATAGTTGTTGTTCCATCTGATCACCTCATTGAAAACACGGAAGCTTTTGCAAAGACAATAGAAAATGCTCAAAAACTTGCAAAAGAAGGCTACATTGTAACTCTTGGAGTAAAACCTACAAGCGCAAGTACAGGTTTTGGATATATTAAAACAGGTGAAAAAATTGAAAACGGATACAAAGTAGATAGTTTCAAAGAAAAACCCGACTTAAAAACAGCAAACGAATACTTTAATTCAAAAGAATATTTTTGGAATGCGGGTATTTTTGTATTTAAGGCATCAGTTTTAATGGATACAATGAAAGAATGCGCTAAAGAAATTTATGAAAACACCCAAAAATTTAACTTTAAAATAAAAGAAGATATTGATTATATGACATTTGACGAATATCCTTCAATTTCTTTTGATTATGCCGTTATGGAGCATGCTAAAAATATTGCAATGGTAGAAATGAACTGCGATTGGAACGATTTAGGTTCATGGGATGCTGTATATGAATCGAACAAAAAAGATTCTAAAGGAAACGTTAAAATAGGAAATGTAATTGAACAAAACTGCAGCAATTCAATGTTATATTCATCCGAAAGGCTTGTTGCAGGGGTTGGGCTTGATAATGTCATAATAATTGAAACACCGGATGCAATTCTTGCATGCAACAAAAATGACACTCAAGGCGTAAAACAAATTTTTGAAAAACTGAAAGAAACCAAAAACGATACACATAGAATACATACAACCGTATATCGCCCTTGGGGATATTATACTGTCTTAAACCATGGCGAAGGTTACCTTACAAAAATGATTTGCGTTTCAAGAAAAGGTCAATTGAGCTTGCAATCTCATAATTATCGTTCGGAACACTGGGTTATATTATCGGGAATTGCCAGGGTAACTCTTGAAGATAAAGTATTTATGCTAAAAGCAGGCTCATCAATTGATATACCTGTAAAAGCAATACACTCGCTTGCAAACCCTTACGATAGCGAACTTAAGATAATCGAAGTTCAAAAAGGCGACAAGTTGATTGAAGAAGACATAATCCGCTACAAAGATATCTACGGCAGAGTAAAATAGTTTATTTTTCTTCACCTGAAGCAATTCCGGGTTCAAGATTTGAACCTGTTGTTAGCTTTCTAAACAGAAATTGCATTTTAGGTAACATAACAGCAAGAAGAAAACTGCTAACCAATACATTTAATATAGTATTGAAGCTTTTTGCCCTCAGTGCTTTTTTGGCGTATTGTTCAATATTACCTGATTTAACTGCATCTTGACTAAAATTATCAATAGCTTTTCTTATAGAATTAACTTTTTCAACATCAACAAATTTTCTTGGATCTCTTATATTGTTTTCAAGAAAAGAAACTAATTTCATTTTCTTAATTTGCTGAACAAAAGTTGAAAGCGGATTGTTATCAATAAAATCCAAAACACTCTTTTCATCCAGTCCTTCGGGTAATTTCATAGAACCTGTTTTAATTTCATTTAAAAAGTTTTTATCATTTAAAGTTTTAACATCCAACGAAGTATTTAGACCAAAAATCTTTTTCGTTAAGGCATTCAAACCTTTTTCAATTTGTTTTGGAGCAATGTAATTTAAATAACACATACCTGCCATTTTAAATGCCATTTCTCTTTTTTCTTTTTTATTTCTTGAAGTTTTTACTCTACCTATAGTTAAACCGCCGTCTAAAATCATCATCTGGTTAATATCAGACATATTTAAGATTTTATCTATACCACGAAAGCTTATTTGAGAATTGTTTTTAGATGATTTTATATATTCATCCATATTTTTCATTTTGAAGGGAGTTTGGATATTATTCTTTCTTTTTAATTTTTCCATTTTCTTTTTGGTTAAATTAAAATTAAACTTAGGAAGCAAAAAGCCCATAACAAAAATAGGAACAGCAGTAGTTAAAAAGAACTTACCCATCTGCAAATTTTTATATAAATTCTTATTATCTGCAACTTTTTGCAGCTCAAAAGCCACATCAGGAAATGAATTTGCAAATTTTTTCATATTAAAAATCAAACCCTGATTTTTAGTTTCATTAAATAATTTAATATCAACTTTTGAATTTAATCCGGATAAATCAATCAATTTATCCGAAACAAATTTCATTAAAGGAATTCCGCCAAGCCAAACAGCTGATGTGCCGTATTCATCGATTATTCTTTCTCTTGTTGCTTGATAAGCTATTTGTTTTGATTCTTTAGCATTTTGTTTATAAGTTAAAACGCATTTTGCAAGATTTTCAATTCCGCAATCTCTGACAATTAAAGGATAAATACTGTTGTTATTACCTAAAGCCGAAATAATATTTATAAAAGACATTTTTTTCTCCAATTCTATATACTAAATGACACCTTCTGAATTTATAATCCCAAGAAGGTGTCATTAATAAGAATTGAAAATCAATACATCACTAAATGAACAGCCCTCTTGGGACAATATGGTGATGTATATGATGAATATTTAAAATAAAAATGCTTCTCATAAGAAAAATCGTATCAGAAAAAAAATATTTTACAACAACTAATTTTCAAGATATTTTCTAGCATTTACAATAATTTCATCAGGCAACCCTGCTAAAACCGCTGTATTTATGGCAAGGCTTGATTTTATAATACCTTTTACAACTTTTCTATCACATCCAATTGATTCTGCTTTGCAATTTAGTCCAACTACATAATCAAAAACACGACTAGGATATTTTGCTTCTAATTTTGTTAATTCTAAATTATGTGTTGCAATCATAATTTTTGCTTTATAATTTGCCAACATATATTCGCAAAACGCTTTAGTAATTGCTCCGCCTTCAGCTGCATTTGTGCTTTTTGCAGGTTCATCCAACAAAACAAGCGTATTTTTATCAGTATTTTCAATAACAAATTTTAAATCGTTCATCTCAACCATAAAACTGGATGAATTATTAACAATATCATCAACAGAACCTTGACGGACAAAAATTCTATCTAAAATTGATAATTCAGCGCATGTTGCAGGAACATAAGACCCTATTTGCGCTAAAAGACAAATTATAGCATTTTGTTTTAGATATGTTGATTTACCACTCATATTTACGCCCGTTAAAATTATCATAGAATCATCCAAAAATTCCGTATCATTTTTAACTATTTCAACGTCAGCTTCAATCAAACCAGGATGGAAACCGTCTTTTATTATAATATTTTCTTTTTTAAACACCGGTCTTGATAAATTATTTTTTATTGCGCATTTTGCTAAAGAAAAAATTACATCAATTCTTGCAATTTCTTTTGCAATTAACCTTATAGAATCAACAAATTCAATAGCACTTGCCCTAATTTCACAATAGAGATGATATTCCAGCTCATTTATTTTAAATTTTAGAGAAGAAATTTCATCTTCAAATTTTTGTAATTTTTCACATGAATATCTTGAAACACTGGATAAAGACTGTTTTTTATAATAATTTGATGTAAGATTTTTTTCCTTTGAATCCGGAATTTCAAAACTATAGCCAATTGATTTTGAATAGTTCAATTTCATTTTATCAATATCTAAGTGCTTCTTTTCATGTTCAAAAAAAGTATTTAAGTTAATTTCTACATTTTTTAACTTTTCTTTTAAATAATCCAAATTAGAATCATAACCCTCTTTTATGATTCCGCCTGAAAACAAAATATCAGAGGAATTTTCATCCAATGCCAAATTAACATTCTTTAAAAAATTGGAAACTTCAGATGCCTTATTTTTATTTATTTTTAATAATTTTGAATTAAATACTTCTGAATTTTTTATCAAAGTATTTATAATTTCGGCATTTTTTGCAATAGAATATAAGTCCTTAGGAAGAATAGTAGAATTTGAGATTTTAGCGCTAATTCTTGCCAAATCACAAAATTGTTCAAATAAATTATCAAATGCCTCAATTGTATCTTTATTTAAAATAACCTCACAAACAGCATCTAACCTTTGATTAATCAAGTCAGAATCTAAAAGCGGTTCATCCAAATATTTTTTTAAAAGCCTATTTCCCATGGATGTTTTTGTATAATTCAGAAAACTCAACAAACTTCCCCGTTTTTTCAAGTTTTTTCTTGTTCTTCTTATTTCTAAATTCCTTCTTGTAACTTCATCCATTAAAAGAAAGGAATTTATTTTATATTCAACAACATCATCAAACTTAGGTAAATATTTTTTCTGAGTATAAATACAATATTTTAATATAGTTTCATTAGTTTTTTGAGCTTCAAAAAATTCAGAATTTAAAACAGTAACATTATAATTATTCAACAATTCTAAAAATTTAGATTTTTGATTTTCTGCAATCAATATTTCATTTGGTGAAATTTTATCAATTTCAAACATTATTTCACTGTACGAACCGCAAGTGCCATAAAATTGACCCGTTGAAACATCTGCATAAGAAATTTCAAATTTATCATTATAATTATATAAAGCTAAAATATAATTATTTTCATTCGCTTCTAAAAATTCATTTTCTATTATTGTTCCTTTGGTATATTTTCTTGTTATTTCACGAAAAATAGAACCATCTTTATTTTTAATTTGCTCGCATAGTGAAACTTTTAAATTCTCATTTAAAAGTTTTTTAATATATAAATCAGCACAATGCACCGGAATTCCAGCCTGAAGAACTTCTCCGATCCCTTTAACGGCACGAGATCCTAAAGTAATACCTGTAATTTCAGAAAAAATCTTTGCATCCTGAAAAAAAGTTTCAAAAAAATCCCCTATTTGAAACAATAAAACAGCATCATCACATTCTTTTTTAAACTTTATATATTGTTTAAAAAAATCACTTTCTATATCTGAAACATTTATTTCGTTAATATCCAAAAACATATATATATTTTACAACAAAAAAAGAAAGTCTTGCAAAATCAATATCTGCAAGACTTTCTATTATTTACAATTTAAAATTAAAATTGCATATCTGAATCAACAACACCAAACATGCCTTCAATTTCTTCTAAAATTGCAGACGGTTTTCTTGCTTGATGTTTTTGAGCTGCTCTCTTTTGTGCTTCTTTTTCTTTTTCTTCAGAAGCATTTATCAAATGATAGTATCCTGTACCGGCAGGAATTAATCTACCAATGATAACGTTTTCTTTAAGACCTCTTAACAAGTCTTTTTTACCCTCAACAGCGGCTTCTGTTAAGATTCTTGTTGTTTCTTGGAAAGAAGCAGCTGATATAAATGATTCGGTGTTCAAAGAAGCTTTTGTAATACCAAGTAACAATGCTTCATATGTTGCTTCTTGACCGCCATTTTCACGAGCTTTAGCATTTTCTGCTTCGATTGTCTTAATTTCAACCAATTCGCCCGGAAGTAATCTTGTTGTTCCTGAATCAATAACTTTTACTTTCTTAATCATTTGACGAACAATTACTTCAACGTGTTTATCAGAAATTTCAACACCTTGAGAACGATATACTCTTTGTACTTCGTCTACAAGATATTGTTGAGCAGCATTTGCACCTTTTAATCTGATAACGTCATGCGGATTCATAGGTCCTGAAGTTAAAGCATCACCTTTATGGATTTTTTGTTTATCATTTACAATAACGCTTGCTTCAATAGGATACTTGATTTCCGTTCTGCCATTTTCGTTTTCTATAAACAATCTTGGTATATCATCTTCATATTCTATAACTGCAACACCGTCTTCTTCTGCTGCAATAGCTGAATCTTTTGGTTTTCTTGCTTCCAAAAGTTCTTCAACACGAGGCAAACCTTGAACGATATCACCAGTTTTTTGTCTTTCAAATACCAATGTTGCAAGCAAGTCGCCTCTTAAAATAAGAGCAGAATTATCAACCTGCAACAATGCCCCCGGAGAAATCAAGTGTGGTCTACCTACTCTTAAAGTTACAGATTTAGGAGTAACTTTTACAACTTTACCCGAGAATTTAGAAACTTCATTTTCAGAAATCTTAGAATCAATCGTAACAAATTCACCTTCTTTTACGGTTGGTTTTGAAGTTGTTTCAATTGTTTCTTCATAATTATCTGAAACAAGAAGCAATCTTCTTAATTCTTTATCTTTTGAATTAATAGAAGCAATTGAATCATTAACAGCTAAAACTTGCGTTTTTGTAACAGGTGTTTTAGGTTCGATTACTTGACCATTTTTAACCAAAAGTTCTGTTTGAGTAGAAGATAAACCACGAGTAGAATCTTCTTGTTCACGACGAACAATTAATGTTTCCAATACAACGATTTTTAAATCGCCTTTTTTATCAAGCTCAACCATACCTTTAAGGTGTGAAATATAACCTGACATCGATAAAACAAGAGATGTTCTTGTTAAAACAGCGCCATCAAGATTTCTTACTCTTGCACCATCTTTAAATTGAACTTGAGTAATAGGAATTAATTCGATAGCGTCATCGGTTGCATTGAATTTAATTGAAACATCTTTTTGTTCAATATCAAATGCTTGAATAGGACGAATCAATATTTGAACAGGTTTTCCTTCAATATTATCATCATCCATAGTGTCGTCTGATAAATCTTCATCAAGATCATCAATTTCCATTAAGTCGGATTCATTTTCAACGATTGTTACTATAGAATCAACTTTTGCTTTGATTTTGCCAGCAACAACTGTACCGGCTTTTACAACTTCGCCTTCGCCGACTTTAAGGTCATTGATGCTATCCAATGTATGTAATTCACCTGGGCGAACTACAATTTCATGGATTATATCGTTGAATTCTTTAATTTCTACAATACCTGCAATATGAGTATATATGTCTTTAACAACTTCAGTACCGGCTTCAACAAATGTACCTGATTCAACAAGTTTCAATGAAGCATCTTTAGAAATTTGATGAATTTCTTCAGGAATAAAAATTAACTGACCGGGTGTAACAACAACTTGATTTTCATCAACTTCAAGTCCGTTATATCTTATTTCGCCAGATGATTCTACTTTATATGTATCATCAATAAGTTCAGCTATAATCATTCCATTTTCAACTGTTGTATCAACAGGAGATTTTACAATATATTTTTCACCTGTAGCAGGAACAGTCCATAATTGTTCTTTCTTGGTTTGTTCAAATACAGCATTAGCTGCTTGAATTGAAGCGATAACAATAGTTAATTCTTTACCTGAAACAATCTTTTTAATTTTCTTTCCTTCAAAATTAACTTCTTCAATTTCAAGACTATCACCAACTCTTACTTCGCCGCCATGTTCAGAAATAATTAAAGTTTCAGCTAATTTTTCACCTTTTTTAATTTTTTGACCGTCTTCAACTAAAACTTTAGAACCGGCAGGAAGAGCGTAAACATCGCCACCAAGAACCCAAACAATACCTTGTTTATTTGCAATTCTTGAAACGTTGCCTTGTCTATCTTTTCTTTCATCTGCAACAAAGTCTTGGAAAACTACTTCACCTGAAATATCAGATGTTATATCTTTGAGTGCTTTTTCTGTTAAACGAGAACCATCACCCTTTGAAGCAGGTTCAAATTCAGCAATAACAGTACCTGCTGCAATCTTATCTCCTTTGGAAACGAGAACTTTTGCACCCATTGGAACGTGAACTTTTTCAGAGTCTTTTGCTCCTTTGATTTCAACATCCGCTTCTTTGATTGCAATTCTAACTACATCCCCATGACGAGTTCTTTGTTCACGAGTTTTAACTTCAGTGTTAACGGTACCGTCAATAGTAGATTTAGCTTGACGTGTAACCCCTGAACCTTTGAATACACCGCCTGTGTGGAACGTTCTCATTGTCAATTGTGTACCCGGTTCACCGATTGATTGAGCAGCGATAATACCAATTGCTTCACCTATGTCAACAAGTTTTTGAGTAGTCATTGACCAACCGTAACATTTTTGGCAAATACCGTACTCAAGTTCACAAGTTAAAGTCGAACGAACACGAATTTCTTTTAAACCTACGGTTTTAATTTTTTCAAGATCGTCTCTATCAACTGTTGTGTTTTTTGTAACCAAAACATTGCCGTCTTTATCAACAACATCTTGAGCAATTGTTCTGCCAAGAAGTCTGTCTTCCAGTGGAACAATAACGTCTTCACCATCTGTAATTGCCGTTAAATTAATGTATTTTTCAGTGTGGCAATCTTCTTCTCTGATAATTACATCTTGAGCAACATCAACAAGACGTCTTGTCAAATAACCTGAGTCAGCTGTTTTTAAAGCAGTATCTACCAGACCTTTTCTTGCACCGTAAGATGAAATAACGTATTCAGTACAAGATAGACCTTCTTTAAAATTGGATTTAATAGGCAAGTCGATGATTTGACCTTGGGCATCAGCCATCAAACCACGCATACCAACCAACTGTGAAACCTGAGACAAGTTACCACGGGCTCCGGAGAACGCCATCATATAAACAGGATTTAATCTGTCAAAATTTTCAACAACTTTTTCTGTTAATTTAGCAGTTGTTTCACTCCAAGTATCGATAACCTTTGTATATCTTTCAACTTCAGTGATTTCGCCTTTTAAGTAACGACGTGTAGAACGAGCAATTTCATCTTGAGCTTCCTGTAAAAGCTCTTTTTTCGCTTTAGGAACATCCAAATCATGAATTGAAATTGTTGTACCTGATTTAGTCGCATATTTATAACCTAGGTTTTTAAGGTTATTTGCAAGTTCAGCAGTCTTTGCTCCGCCCCATTCAAGATAAACTTGAGATAAAAGCTGGTTTAGCGCTTTCTTGTTCATAACCTTATTTATAAACTCAACATGTTTTTTCTTTTTTGAGTTTTCAGGAGTTATAGTAGCCATATTTTATATTTACCTCATTTTTGTTTAATTTTTAACCAATTTATACAAGCTGTGATTAAGAAAGAACTGATTTTCTAACAGCTTCATTAAAGATGATACGACCCGGAGTAGTTTCAATTCTATGTCCGTTTTCATCTCTGACAATAACTTTATCGTGTAATTTTACAACACCAGTTGCATGTGCTGCCATTACATCAGTAAAGTCATGGAAATATCCTTTAACAGGGGTGTTTGGATCTTTGATAATAGTTAAATAGTACATACCAAGGACCATATCCTGTGTAGGAGTGATAATTGGTTTACCTGTAGCAGGAGCAAGGATGTTGTTTGTAGCCAACATAAGCATTCTCGCTTCAGCTTGAGCTTCAATTGACAATGGAACGTGAACAGCCATTTGGTCGCCGTCGAAGTCGGCATTAAATGCAGTACATACCAATGGATGCAATTGAATAGCTCTACCTTCAACAAGCACAGGTTCAAACGCTTGGATACCAAGTCTGTGAAGGGTTGGAGCACGGTTTAACATAACAGGATGTCCGTCTACAACCTCTTCCAAAATATCCCAAACAACGGCTTCAGAGCGTTCTATTTTCTTCTTAGCTGATTTTATATTTTGAACAAGTCCTCTTTCAATTAGCTTGTTTACAACGAACGGTTTAAATAACTCGATTGCCATTTCTTTAGGCAAACCGCATTGATTTAATTGCAATTGCGGGCCTACAACAATAACCGAACGACCTGAGTAATCTACACGTTTACCCAATAAGTTTTGTCTGAAACGACCTTGTTTACCTTCAATGATATTTGATAAAGATTTCAAAGGACGTGAATTTGGCCCTACAACTGTTCTTCCGCGTCTTCCGTTATCAATTAAAGCATCAACTGCTTCTTGAAGCATACGTTTTTCGTTGCGGACAATGATTTCAGGTGCGCCCATTTCCAACAATCTCAATAAACGATTATTTCTGTTGATTACACGTCTATATAAATCGTTTAAATCAGATGTTGCAAATCTTCCGCCGTCCAATTGAACCATAGGTCTTAAATCAGGCGGAGTAACAGGTAAAACATCCATTACAAACCAAGTAGGTTCAGTTCCTGATTCAATTAAAGATTCAACTAATCTTAATCTTTTTATTAATTTAGCTCTCTTTTGAACAGAACCGCCAGCATTATCCAATTCAGTTCTAATTTCATTAGCGAGTTCTTCAAGATTAATTTCAGCCAAAAGTTCTTTTATAACTTCTGCACCAATTCCCACTTTCAACTTAGAATCTTCATTTTCCATAATGAAATCTTCATATTCTTCTTCAGTTAAAAGTTGGAACTTTTTAAACGGACTATCTGCGCCATCTACTACAACATAATTATTAAAATAAATTATTTGTTCAAGATCTTTTAAAGTCATATCTAAAAGCAAACCAAGATATGATGGAATTCCTTTTAGAAACCAGATGTGAGAAACAGGAGCAGCAAGTTTAATGTGTCCCATTCTGTGGCGTCTTACTTTTGAATCAGTAACTTCAACGCCGCAACGTTCGCAGATTATACCTTTATGGCGAACTCTTTTATATTTTCCGCAAAAACATTCCCAGTCCTTTGTTGGTCCAAAGATTTTTTCGCAGAACAAACCGTCTCTTTCCGGTTTTAGTGTTCTATAGTTAATTGTTTCGGGCTTTGTAACTTCCCCGTATGACCATTTTAGAATTCTCTCAGGCGATGCTATTGAGATTCTTATATAATCAAAATAATCAATACTTGTAGACATTTATTCTCCTTTGATTTTAATAATCTTTAACTTAGTCTTTGAAGCTTGC
>CALUWL010000040.1 GCA_944324445.1 Candidatus Gastranaerophilales bacterium
CTTCCTGCCATAGACGGCATTTTCTTGAGGAATTTCTGCCGTAATTTATACACTATCACTTCAAAGGATGTTGTCAATATATTTTTTTAAATTTATTTTCAAAATTTATCTGAGCTCAATTGCTCGTAGACATTATAATAAAACATCAAAAAAATTTTGCAAGCACTTTTTTTAAAAAAATCTTAACAATTTTTTACAAGTCCAAAAACCGCATTAAATAAGCTAATCTACGTCATATTCTTCCCAGGATTTTGTAATTAAATCATATTCTTTTATTTTTTTAGCTTCTTTTACCCAGCAATCTTTTGATTTAATTTTCATTTCAAAACAAGTAGAACAATTTCTGCAATATGCTTGAACAGTTGAAGGAAAATGCCTTCTTGAAGGAAACTCCTCATAAGCATCAAATGCAATTTCTTCTTCATGCTTTAAATATGTAGAATCAAAATTTAATTTAATTTTTGTCGGAATCAACTCTTTTTGCTTACATTTAGGACATCTTTTAACAGTAAAATATTGCGCAGCAATAAGTCCTTCCTTTTCATCAAATTTTCTTGATTCAAAAGCAAAATTAACGACCGTCAGAAAAATATCATTTTCATATTCAAAACTGCAATACGGATTAACCTGATCAATTCCTATAATTTCAAAAGTTTCAATAGGAACTTCCCTTAAACCGTACGCTTGTATCTTAGATTTTGGTATTAAAAAATCCAACATAAAAATATAATACTATATTTTTAAAAAAACGGGTAGCTTCCCAAAAATTTAAAATGATTACATTCTTTTTTAATTTCTTCAATTGCAATTTTCATATCATCAATTCCGCAATCAATATCAGCAAAGAAATTATATTCCCCGAAAACTTTTTTAGAAGGGCGAGATTCCAAAAAAGATAAATTCAATTTATATTTATATAATATTTGTAAAATTTTTAATAAAGCACCTGATTCGTTTTTTGTATTAAAAGCTATTGAGGTGCGGTTTTTCAAACCCAAATTCATTTCTTTTTTTGAAATAAGAACAAATCTGGTTTTATTTTCTTTTATATCGCCAATATTCTTATCCAAAATATTAAGCCCAAACTCGCAAGCTATGCAACATGACGCAATTGCAGCATAAGTTTCATCTTTTTCGATAAGTAATTCAGCAGCTTTTGCAGTTGATGCCTCTGTTATTAAATCAATATTTTCGTCAAAATTTTCAACAATATATTTTTGACATTGAGCAAGAGCTTGAGGATGAGAGATTATATGTTTAATTTTTTCTTTATTTATATTTCTTGCAATCAAACAATGTTCAATTTTAATATCAATTTCAGCCAAAATTTTAACATCAGATAAATATATATTATCTATTGTTTGGCGAACAATTCCTTCAATAGAATTTTCAAAAGGCAAAACACCTAATATTTCATCATTTTTATTCAGCAAATCAACAACCTTTGGAATTGTTGAAATAGGTTTTAAATCGTATTTTTCATTTAATAAACCACAAGCCTTAATGGCTGCTTTTTCACTATAAGTTCCCTTTGGACCCAAAAAAAGTAAATCAGGCACTATCTTAATCTTTCCATATCTCTTTTAATATCTTTTTTCTTTATTGTTTCTCTTTTATCATAGAGTTTTTTACCTTTAGCAAGAGCAATTTCAAGTTTTACCCAGCGACCGGAAAAATACATCTTAGTAGGAACAACAGTATATTTTTCTTGTTTAATTTTATTTAAAATTTTCAATATTTCTTTTTTATTTAAAAGAAGCTTTCTATCTCTTAAGGGTTCATGATTATTTATATTTCCAAATTCATAGTGCGAAATATGACAATTAATTAAAATTGCTTCTAAATTATCAGTTATTTTTATGTAGCTATCTTTTAAATTTGCACCGTTTTTTCTTATGGATTTAATTTCAGTACCCAAAAGAGAAACCCCTGCTTCAAATTTATCAAAAAGGGTATAGTCAAAGTATGCTTTTTTATTTGACGAAATAAGTTTTTCGGTATTTTTCATATAATTAGTATACATTAAAAATTTATATTATGTTACAATCTCATTATGAAAAAGAAATTTAATATTGATTTAACCGTGCAAAACAAATTAATAATTTCAGCACTCGTTATTTCAACCACCCTCATTGTTTTAATTGCTTTCTGGGCAGTAAATAAAATAAAGATAGAATTAGACGAAAGTTATAGAAGTTTTGGTGAACTTTTGACCAAAACTCTTGCTGTGCAAAATTATGAAATAACTCAAAATGCAACATCGCCGACTGCCATAAGCTTTATAAAAGCACATGTTAATTCAATTTTATCTTCAACTGATGATATATCTTACATAACTTTTAAAAATAAAATGGGCGATGTTATATATTCAACAATTGAAAACTATAACAAGCGCGCACAAAAGGCTGATACAAATATTTCATCCCCTATGCTAGATCAAAACGGTAAAGTTGTTGGAGTAGTTGAAGTAGGTTTATCTGCTGATCTTGCAAAAAACGTTACTTTAACCACCAAAAATTCTATGCTAACCGTGTTTAGTGCAATATGGCTGGTATTTACTCTTGTTATACTTGCAAACGCTTTTTTGATAAGACGAGAATTAACTCTTTTACATCACGGTGTTAAGGAAATCGAACAAGGAAAATTTGGAACGGTTCTTAATTATAACCAAGCTTCAGGCGAAATTAAGGAATTGTTTGATGCATTTAACGACATGTCAAAAAAACTTCACAACTATGAAGAACAAAATATAGACCAATTGACAGTAGAAAGAAACAAACTTGAGGCAGTTTTAATGAGTATTGCAAACGGAGTTGTAGTTTGCGATAACTACGATAAAATCTGCATGATGAATTCTACCGCTCAAAAAATCCTGAACGACAGTCATAATGAGATTTTAAATACATCCATTCAAAACTATTGCGATTCAACAGGAGAACTTTGTTTTAAAGATAAAATTACGCAATTTAAAAACACTCCTTTAGATATAATTGAAAAAAAACCTTTAGAATTCAATATAAATGTTGATAAAAGAGTAATTAAAGCAGTTATTTCACCAATGTATTCTAAAATGCATGATTACTTAGGATACATAATAGTCTTAATCGACATAACAAAAGAAGCTGAAGTAGACAGATTAAAAGATGATTTTATCTCTAATGTTTCCCATGAATTAAGAACACCTGTTACAATTTTAAGTTCTTATGCAGACACATTATATAATTTTGGAAATCAATTTAATTTTGACGAACAAAAAGAATTTATAGGAACAATTAATCAAGAAGTTGTCAGACTAAACAAAATGGTAAACGATATTTTGGATTTCTCAAAACTGCAATCAGATACAGAACTAGAAAAAGAAAAACAAGATATAACAAAAACAATTGAAAAAATCACTCAAAGCCACAAGGTTCTTGCTGATGAAAAAAATATTTCAATTTCATTTATTAAAGAAGATAATCTTCCCGAACTATCCTACAATTCTCAAAGCATAGAAAGAGTTTTGAGTAATCTTTTAACAAATGCAATCAAGTATTCTCCTGTTAATTCAAGAGTTAAAGTAAGAGCAGAAATAGCAAGAGATCCCAAGTATCTAGAAGTAACAATTGAGGATAATGGAATTGGAATTTCACCTGAACATCAAAAAATGATTTTTGAAAGATTTTATAGAATCGAAAACCAAGTTCACACAATCAAAGGAACAGGTCTTGGACTTCATCTTGTTAAGGTTGCTATTGAAAAACATCATCAGGGAAAAGTTTTTGTTAAATCAAAATTAAATGAAGGCTCAACATTTGGTTTTTGGCTGCCTTTAGATAAAGCCGATATTAAAGAAACTAAAACAAATAAAAATACAAATCAAATAGATAATTTAAAAGAAAATTATCAAGAATATAAAATTGAAAAAATAGATGACTACGAAAAAAAAGCAGAAATTGACAATAAAATCGTAGGCAACGACTCAAAAGAAAAAGAAGAACAAGAAGCTATGCCTCTTATGTTTGAAGAAATAAAAAACGAAAACATAGAGCAATTAATGAAAGATAATCCCATCAAGAAAGTTAAAGAAATTCCTTCTTTAGATACACCCCAAAAAAATGACAACGAATGGGAAATAACTTTTGAAGTGAGAGATAATTAAAATCTTAAATCATCAAGGACAGTTATTAAAACATCCTGCGGATAAACTTCATTAATCAATTCATTTGTTACATCCAAAATACAAAAAGCAAGGTGTTTTTTGTTTTCAGGTAAAATTTCTAAATCCTCAAAAGATATTTTAAGCTCAATAACATCTTTATAAAATATTGAAGATTTTTTAGCAGATACTTGATTCCATAAATTATATTCACCTGCTTTATTTAAAAATATTCTTGAAATATATTTTGAATTAAAAACAAACCTCAATTCATGAGAAAACTGATTTTTTAAAATAGGACAAACATTGTTTTCGTTTTTATTTACAAGACGAATAGAGGAAAAATTACCGCTTAATTCGTTTATAAAATATATCGCAATTTGATTTTCTATATTTTCTATAAACATTTTCATTGAATTTTTATTTAATTCAAAACGAAAATACAGATATTCATCATCATAACCAAAATGAATATTTTTAACTAATCTTGAAATATTTGATGTGGGTCCATCAGGAATAAAGATATATCCTGCATTTTGCCATTCGTTTAATTTATCTTCCTTATCACAAACAAGGCTTGGAGAAATATAACTTATCGGATTTCTTAAGGGCTTAGTTGTAACAACGCTTAAAGGCAAAGTCAAATACTCCGGAATTTGAATTCCAAGAAACTCATAAACATTCATAAGATGCGACCTAAACAAAAAATCAAAAATATAATCGCTTTTTGATTCATTAGGTTCACCATACCACCAATACCAGTCGCTTCCTTCGCAAATCAAAATTTCACGATAAGCTTTTTCGATATTGTTTAAAACCTTTTCTTTGTCAGGTAAATTTTCAATATTTTGAAGTTTTTGATTTTTATAATTTTCAAAATCTTTCTTAACTCCTGATAAATACAGCCAAGCAACATTTTTAGTAGGTTCTCCCACCCAAAGATCAAAGTTTCTATTTATCCATGAGCCCGATTTTAAATTGTTCAAAATTTCGGATTTATCTGCTTCATCTTCAAAAAAATCACTGACAAGAACAGTATTTAAAGTTTCATCTTCATCAATCAAACCGTATAATGTATTTAGAAAATCGTTTCCATCATTTTGATATGTTTCCCAACAGTTTTCACCATCCATTGCAATTGTAATTATGTGATTATCTTTGGGAGAGTTTTGCAGTTTTGATTGAATTGTTTTAATCTTTTCATACAAATCATTTGCAGCAAGCTTAGAATCATAACTGCCGTATCCAAAATTTAAAAGATTTGCAAAAAATGAATCCGCAAAAAGTATATTAACCGATTCATTTGAACGTATTTTATAATTAATATTTAAATCAAAAGGATTTTCCAAGTTACCTTCAAAATCTCTTATGAATTCTTTTCCTGTGGTTTTGGATAAAATTCCCTCATCTAAAACCGTCCACAAAAAATCATTATCTTCAAGCATTTGGATTGTTTCTTTTGAAACACATTGCTCTGATAACCACATTCCCTTTGGTTTTCTTTCAAAATATTGTTCATATTTTTCTATTGCACGAATAATTTGCTCTTTAGCGTCTTTTTTCCCGTCAAAATCAACGGGCAAATTTTCTTTATTTTTAACTTCTTTGTTATTTAAATTATCTAGCAAAGGCAAAATAGTGTGATAGCAAGGGCTTGTAGAAATTTCAATTTTGCCTTCGTCTTGATATTTTTTGTATTCTTTTAAAATTCTTTCAATAATATCAAGCTGAATAACATATATTTTTTTTCTGTCTTCCAGTGTATAATTTTTTTCTTTTAAAAATAATTCATTTAATTCAACGTATTCTCCTCTGAATGTTTCATCTATCCAAAGCAGAGTATAAATTGCCATAATATCAGAATATTCAGATAGCGAAAACATATTAACATCAAGCTTTAAGGCATTAGAGCGCCTATTATATAGCTCTGTATAGTATGGATTTTTTAAAACCATATTTTTATAATTCAAGTCAAAATAATTATTTAAAATATAGATTTTATCTTCTTCGCTAAGTTTGTTTTCATCTTTAACCAGAAGCCTTAAATGTAAATCCTTTGCGCCTTTTGAATACTCATTCAGTGAATCCAGTAATATAGGTGAAAAATTAAAATTCAATTTTAAATTCTTAAAACCATCTATCTTTTTTAACATATCAAGGTAATCTTTTGAAGCGTGGAGTCTTACCCACGGAAGCAAAAAATCACTATCGGGTTTTTGTTGATAATTTGGCTGATGAAAATGCCAAATGAAAGCTATATTAATCTTTTTCATATTTATTAAATTATATCGTTAGTTCTACA
The DNA here is from genome assembly GCA_944324445.1 of Candidatus Gastranaerophilales bacterium. Lineage (GTDB taxonomy): Bacteria > Cyanobacteriota > Vampirovibrionia > Gastranaerophilales > Gastranaerophilaceae > RUG14156. The sequence continues at coordinate 6,441 of CALUWL010000040.1, forward strand.
TTATTGCAAACCAGAAGAAAGCTTCTATTTGCACCGTTTTTATTCCAAAACAGTCTATATTTTTATTTTAATTCTATAAAACACAAAAAAATAAAAAATTGCTAAATCTTTATATTATTTTTCCCTTTTGAATTTTTACTATATCAACATTTTTCAAAAAACTATCTTCAAAAGCAAGCGTATCAACACTTGTAATTATCATTTGAACATTATTTGATATAGCATTTAAAAGATAATTTTGCCTGATATTATCCAGTTCAGCTAAAACATCATCCAAAAGAAGCAAAGGGGTTTCACCGGTTTTATCTTTAATTATTTCCAATTCAGCCAATTTTAAAGCTAATACTATAGTTCTTTGCTGACCTTGAGAAGCATATTTTTTTGAATCAATATCATTTATAAAAAAGTCGACATCATCCCTATGCGCCCCGATTAGACATTGTTCTTTTCTAATTTCTTCATCTTTTAATTCATTCATTTTAGATAAAACAAGTTCGTTTAATTCTCCAATAGATAACATCTCATCACAAACACTCTTATACTTAACCGTAAGATTTTCATCCGGAGCTAAAAAATTATGTTTTATTTTTGCAATACGCTCTAATTCTTTTAAATATTTCATTCTAAGATAAATGACATTAGCGCAAGCAATTGACATTTGTTCGTTAAAAACTTCAAGCATAGCTGAATTTAAGCTATGTTGGGATAAAAAATTAGCCTTTTGCAATCTGATTTTATTAAATTTAGATAATTTTTCAAAATAAAGAGGATAAACCTGATAAATTGCCATATCGAGCCATTTTCGCCTGTTTTGCGGTTCGCCTCTCAGCAAAAGCAAATCAGAAACAGAAAAATTGACACTTGATAAAACTCTTAAAAAATCCGCTGATTTACTTTTTTTAAGTCCGTTAACTTTTAAAATCTTATTTTTAGGCGGATTTAAAATAACCTCAAGTTCAAGCTCGAGTCCTGATTTTTCAACTACAGCAAAAATTGAAGCAAAATCTTTATTAAATTCGATAAGTTCTGAATCTTTTTTTATTCTGTTGGAATCAAGTGCGCAAAGATAATAAATTGCTTCTAAGATATTTGTTTTACCTTGAGCATTTTTACCAACTATTAATGTTTTATTTTTTGAAAAATCATACTCAAAATTTTCATAATTTCTGTAATTTTTCAAAATTAAGCGCTTTAATTTCATATTCTTATAGTATAATAAAAATGCAAAGTTTGCCTGTATAATTAATTTTTCAATGAGGAAATAAAAATGTATGATTTTATAACAATAGGCTCTGCTACTCAGGATGTTTTTGTTCAATCAGATGTTGCAAGCATAGTTTCAGTCAGTCAAATAGCCAAAAAAAGCGAATTTATGTCTTTTCCCTATGGCGCTAAAACTGAAATTGCCGATTTTTCAAAAAATTTAGGCGGAGGAGCGGTAAACACCGCAACAAATTTTGCAAATTTAGGCTGTAAAACTTCAACAATAATTAAACTCGGAAATGATGAACTCAATAACATTATTAAATTAAAACTTGCAAAATCAGGAATTGATATTATGAATATTATCGATTCAAATAAATATCTAACAGGTTTTTCTATTGTCTTGGTAAGTTTTCAAGGAGATAGAACAGTCCTTGCTCACAGAGGCGCAAATGCTCACGTTCATGAAAAAGAAGTTAATTTTGAAGCAATTAAAAACTCCCGCTGGGTCTATGTTTCACCCCTTTCAGGAGATAGCAACAAAATTCTTGATAAGATTGCAAAATTTTGCGAAGAAAATAAAATCAACCTTGCAATAAACGCAGGAACAACGGCACTTAAAAAAGGTGCAAAATATTTTTCAAAAATTTTAAAAACTGCGCAAATAGTTGTAATGAATAAAGAAGAAGCAACCCTTGTTACTAAAATTCAAGTAAGACCTGATACAAAAGAAGTTAAATTTTCAAAAGAAACAATCCACCCCGATATAGTTGCAATGCTCAAAGCCTTAAGGGGAGATACAAAAACCATAGTTGCAATAACTGACGGTAAAAACGGCGTATATTGTTATGACGGCAAAAAAATCTATATCTGCCCGATTTTCCCTGCAGACGTTGTTTCAACACTTGGAGCAGGAGATGCCTTTTCATCAACCTTCTGCGCTTCAATGGATAAATTTAATTGGGATATAGAAAAATCTCTTAAATACGCATCTGTTAATTCTGCTTCGGTTTGCACCAACTTTGGCGCACAAGAAGGATTTTTAACTTTTGATGAAATTGAAGAAAAATTAAAACAAGAACCAGATTTTAAGGTTAAAATAATATGCGCCTAGATAAATTTTTAAAGGTTTCAAGATTAATCAAAAGAAGAACAGTTGCAAACGATGTTTGCGATTCAGCCAGAGTTTTTGTTAATAATAACCCTGCAAAACCGGCAAAACAATTAAAAGTAGGGGATATTATATCAATCGAATATAAAAATATGTTAAAATCCTTCAGGGTGTTAAATATCCCCGAAGGAAACGTTTCTGTTAATCTTGCTTCAAGTTTATACGAAGAGATTAATTAACTATAGCTTTTTGCCGGAAGATTGAACTATATCGGCAATTTTTTTAGCTAATTCATCTGTAAAAGTTTTTATTGTTTCACTTTGAGATGCTATAGTATCTTTTTTGCTTTGTATAGCGTTTTGCAGGCTTTCTTCTGCTTTTTTGGAAGATTGAAATTCGTCGACAATTTTTTTAAAGGCCTTCTTTACCGATTGATTTAATTTACAACCATCCTTAGCAAGTTCTATCCTACCTTTATCATTCAATTTTCTGCTTCTAGTAAAACAATCGCCATATTCTGCCAAAAAACCTGCAGCAATTCTTTTAGAGCTAAGATTCCCATTTTTCTTAAAAAACCCGGGGTTTTCTTCAGCTAAAGCTTTAAGTGCTTCAGGCGATTTTTTAACAGCTTTTTTAAGTGCTTTTGCCATTTGATCTACAGTTGCATTTCCCAATTTAACACTCATTTTTTTCTCCTTTTTCTATACAGATATATAAAGAAAAATCAAGAACAAAAATTGCTAAATTTAACTCTGAGGCGCAATACACCCATTCTATTCTATTAGAAATTATTGCTGGGTTTCAGCCTTTTGTAAAGTTATTTACAAAAGTTTACAAAGGAAAAATTAAAAGCCGAAAATCTTAATTGCAATAATATTTTAAGAGTGTTAAAATCATTGATAATAAGTAAATGAGAGGTTTTATGAAATACAATTTTGGTGTTGTTAAAGAATTAAAAGAAGGCGAAACAAGAGTTGCAATCACCCCTGATGTAGTTGCAATGCTTTGTTCGGATGGATTAAGCGTAATAATTGAATCAAAAGCAGGCGAAAAAAGCGGTTTTTCAGATGATGAATACATTAAAAACGGTGCAACTGTTGCAAAAGACGCTAAAGAAGTTTGGGAAAATTCAAAAATAATCGTAAAAGTAAAAGAACCGCAAAAATGCGAATTTCAATATTTCAGACCTGATTTGGCAATTTTTTCATATCTTCATCTTGCAGTTGAAAAAGAACTTACAGCTGAACTTTTGAAGAAAAAAGTAACCGCAATAGCATCTGAATCAGTAGAAACAGAAGACAAACAACTTCCCCTTTTAACCCCTATGTCTGAAGTTGCAGGGCGTCTTGCCGTTCAAATTGGCGCTAATCTTCTTGAAGTGCATAATGGCGGTTCAGGAGTTTTACTATCAGGAGTTCCCGGGGTTCAGCCGGGGAAAGTTATAATAATAGGCGCGGGCGTAGTCGGCTTCAATGCAGCTCAAACAGCAATCGGTATGGGGGCTGATGTTTCAATTTTTGATGTTAATCCTAAAAAACTTGTTCAAATAGACGGCATATACGGAACATCAATCAAAACTCACTACTGCAACCCCGCTAAAATCGAACAGGAAGTCCCTAAGGCAGACCTTTTAATAACCTCTGTTTTAATTCATTCACAGGTTGCACCTAAAATAGTACCCGAAAGCGTTGTAAAACAAATGAAAAAAGGTTCGGTTATAGTTGATGTTGCGATAGATCAAGGCGGAAACGTTGAAACAATAGATAAAACAACAACTCATCAAAATCCGACTTATGAAAAATACGGAGTATTGCATTGTGCAATACCAAATATCCCCTCAGCCGTTCCAAGAACCGCTTCCTACGCTTATTCCTATGCTATGTATCCGTATTTAAAAGAACTCGGCGAACACGGTATAATTGAAGCCATAAAAGAAAAACATGAACTCTCAAACGGCGTCAATACCTTCAACGGCGAAATCACAAATCAAGCTGTAGCGCAATCTCTTGATATGGAATATACTCAAATAGAGCTTTTAGTGGGTTTTAAACTAAAATGATAGAAAATTCAAAAAGAATAGTTTTTAAATTCGGAACAAATATTCTAAGAAACGAACAAGGCGATATCTCGCTATCACACCTATATTCTTTCATTGAAGATATTTCATATTTATATAAACAGGGAAAAGAAATCCTAATTGTAACATCGGGCGCAGTCGGGCTTGGAGCAAAAAAATTAAAAATAGATACATCTTCAACAACCCTAAAACAAGCGGCAGCAAGCGTAGGACAACCAATGCTTATGGGAATTTGGCAAGACGGTTTTGAAAAATACGGAATTACAACTGCTCAAATCCTTTTGACGGAAGAAGATTTTTCCAATCGAAAAAAATACCTCTCTCTTCGATTAACTTTGCATAAATTGCTTGAAAACAAAGTAATCCCGATTATTAATCAAAATGATGCAGTATCACCTTCTGAGCTTGAGCATGTTAGTTTTTCCGATAACGACAAGCTTTCTGCTCTAGTTGCTTCAAAGCTTGATGCAGATTTATTAGTTATGGTATCTGATATAGATGGGTTGTTTGATAAAAACCCAAAGGAATTTAAGGATGCTAAATTAATTTCAAAAGTTGAAAAAATAACTCCGTCAATTGAAAAACTGGCGCAAGGAGCTTCTCTTGGCGGCAGAGGCGGAATGATTACAAAGCTTACAGGAGCAAAAGTCGTAACCTCAAGCGGATTATATGCAAAAATCGTAAACGGGAAAACACCGAATATAATTAAAAAAATCTTTGATGATAATACAGGTACAACCTTTTATCCCAACCAAAATCTTCCACATAAAAAACGCTGGATAGCATACGCAACAAACATCATGGGCAAATTAACGGTAAATGACGGCGCTAAAGAAGCGATAATTAAAAATCAAAAAAGTCTATTATCTGTTGGGATTGAAAAAGTTGAAGGCAACTTTAAAAGAGGTGAAATCATTTCTATTGTTGATTTTGACGGAAATGAATTTGCAAGAGGAGTATCTTGCTATGATTCAGAAGATATTAAAAAAATCCAAGGTAAACACTCCGATAAAATCATTGAAATATTAGGCTACAAATACGATGATGATGTCGTTATAAAAGACAATTTAGTTGTAATATAGGAAATTTATGGAAAAAAATATAACAGAAATTGCAAAAAACGCTAAAGACGCTTTTTTAAAAACAATGACGCTTGACAGTCAAATCAAAAATGAAGCATTAAAAAAAATAGCGCAAAATCTTGAAAAAAATAAAGATGAAATATTTAAAGCAAATGAATTAGACCTAAAAGAAGCACAAGTGCTGCTTGATAGAAACGAAATCAATCTTGCAACATTTAACAGGTTAAAGCTTAATGAAAACAAGCTAAAAGATATGATAAAAGGTTTATACGACCTTATTGAGCTTGATGATCCGATAAATAAAGTAATCTGGCAAAAAGAGCTGGATTGCAACCTTATTTTAAAAAAAGTTTCAACCCCGATAGGAGTCATAGGGGTAATTTTTGAAGCAAGACCCGATTGCATGGTGCAGATTTCTTCTCTTATCATTAAATCAGGAAATTGTGCAATTTTAAAAGGCGGAAGCGAAAGCATAAACACAAATAAAACAATTTATAAAATAATAGAAAATTCACTAAATGAAATTGAAAACTTTCCAAAAAACGTTATTAATCTAATATTTTCAAGAGATGACGTTAAAAATATGCTTGAATTAGACCAATATATTGACCTAATTATACCAAGAGGCTCTAATTCTCTTGTAAAATTCATAAAAGAAAACACTAAAATCCCTGTCCTAGGGCATGCTTCAGGGATTTGCCATATTTTTGTTGATGAAAATTGCGACTTTGAAAACACAAAAAAAATTATAATAGATGCTAAAACGCAATACCCAAGCGCATGTAACGCTGTTGAAACAATATTAATCCACAAAAATTATCCATATATTAAAAACCTAAAAAACACTCTTATTGAAGCAGGAATTAAAATAGTTGAAAATCCTGAAAGTTATTCAATTGAATACGGGGATAAAATTTTAGCAATTAAAATTGTTGAAAACACAGATGAAGCAATCAATCACATAAATAAATACGGTTCAGGACACACTGATTCAATTTTAAGCTCAAACAATCAAAATATAGAAAAATTTATGAAATACGTTGATTCATCCTCTGTTTTTGCAAATTGCTCAACAAGATTTTCAGACGGTTTCAGATACGGTTTTGGAGCAGAAGTTGGCATCTCAACGAACAAAACCCACGCAAGAGGCCCTGTCGGACTCGAAGGTTTAACGATATACAAATACAAGCTTTTTGGCAGCAACAGCATAGTTGACGATTACGCAACAGGCAAAAAAACATTTAAACATAGATTTATTTAATTTGTTTGTTGTAAAATAAAAAATAAGCTTTTTAAATTACGATAAAGAAATTTTTAAAATGGATAAAAAAGAACTTGCAGAAAAAATAAATAAATTAAAAAAAGAAAAAAACGCAATAATTTTAGCGCACTGTTATCAAAATATTGAAATTGATTTAGTAGCGGATTTTGTAGGAGATTCGCTGGGTCTGTCGCAATTAGCCGCTAAAACAAATGCCGATAAAATCATTTTTGCAGGTGTTTATTTTATGGCAGAAACAGCTAAAATTTTAAATCCTGCCAAAAAAGTTTATTTGCCGAATATTTCGGGCTGCGATATGGCAGATATGATTAACCTTGAGCAAATCAGGGATTTTAAAGCAAAAAACCCGAATATTCCAACTGTATGCTATATAAATTCAACTGCCGCAGTTAAATCAGAATGCGACATTTGCTGCACAAGCTCAAATGCGGTTGAAGTTGTGAAATCATTGAATAGCAGCGAAGTTCTTTTTGTTCCTGATAAATATTTAGCAAGCTGGGTTGAAAAAAATCTTCCTAACGTTAAAATCACAGCTTATCAAGGCTATTGCCCAACACATTTCAAAATCAGTGCAAACGATATTTTAACCAAAAAGAAAGAAAACCCTAATGCAATTGTTTTATCACATCCGGAATGCAGAAACGAAGTAGTAGAATTGTCAGATTTTGTCGGTTCAACTACTCAAATGATGGCTTATTGCAAAAAAAGCAGTGAAAAAGAATTTATTGTAGCAACCGAACTCGGAGTTGTTCAAAGGCTTCAAAGGGATTACCCCGATAAAAAAATAATACCGATCTCAAAAGAAATCTTCTGCCCTTCAATGAAAGAAAATACACTTGAAGATATTTTATATACTCTTGAAAACGAAAATAATGAAATTACGGTTGATGATGAAGTGGCTAAAAAAGCAATCAATTGTATTGATAGAATGTTAAAGATTTAACTGCTTTTATATTTTAAAAAAAAGCCCTTAAAATTAAGGGCTAACCAAAACACAAAAAATAATATGAAAATTTAATACTCAGTAGCGTTTTCTATTAAAATATATCCTCCTGTACCATAAACATATTGATAATACCCTGCAGGCTCTTTTTTTGCACCTGCTCCGTAAGGCCCCGGTTGACATCTGCCTGAAAAACCGGCTCCGGGGGTATCACCTGATGCCATATTTTGATATGTTCCCATATTTGATGAATAGTCCACTCCATCTATAGTAATCTTTGTAGCGTAAGTAGTAGAACCGGCTATTCCAGCATTTTGCACCCATAAACTATATCTCTTACCAGGAGTAACATCAATTGATGAATTATAATAACATTTACCTGAATTTCCGGGAGAATTTTCTTTATAAAACTCTTGTCTTATTACTACAAAACCATCAACGCTATCAGAACCAGAAGTGGCATCCGTACTAGTATATTTTCCTTTGGCTCCCTTGTTTCCATCATGAGTTCCTGCGATACAGCTTGAATTTTGAGCACCGCCGGCACCACCCTCTAGGTTACCTATAGAAGCTCCTTTTCCGCCTGCTCCGCCTGTTGCAACAAATGACCCGTCAGCTGAACAAGCGCTTGCGCCACCGCCTCCGCCGCTTCCTGCAGCAGCCAAGATAATATTAGTACCGTCTGAAATATAACTGGCGCCGCCGCCTGCTCCGCCGCTGCCGCCTGATATAGTTCCGTTACTAATTCCGGGTTCTCCGGGGGAGCCTTCACCAGCTTTACCAACAACGATTTTTAGAGAATTTACATTATCCGGAATTATATAATCGTTCAACACGGGATATTTATATCCGCCTCCCTTACCTCCTGTAGTTGAATACTGTTCTGTTAATACTCCTCCCGGAAAAGTTGCACCCGTACCTGCAGTGCCATCAGCACCTTTTACTTTTAATTTAACAACACTCTTTTTCATCCAAGAATACTCTTCACTATTAAGATCAATTACCGTACTGTCATAAAATTCTTTTTCAGTTGATTGACTAAAATCCGTACTTTTTCTTAACTTATTAGAAGCGCCTACTAAAGTCAAACGAATTTTAGTTACACCTTGAGGAACAGTCCAACTTGAAAATATTACACCTTCTCCTAGAGAAATATTTGTTAATTTTCCATTTTCTCTCGTATCACTCCACTCTTGCGATGTAAATACCTTAATACAACCTGTTTTGGTAGGTGTAAGATCTCCGCTGCAGGCGTTGCATGTTACAGTGCCGTCAGAATTTGCACTACATGATGTGCAATTTGAGATTTTACTTGAACATGATAAGCAGGTGCTTGAACCTGAAAAACTGTATTTACCTGAAGCACAAGGACTGCAAGAAGATGAACCTGAAGTTGAATAAGTATTTATCGGGCATTTGGTTTTTATACCGTTTAAACATGCATACCCTGCAGAACAGGTTAAAGAACAAGTGCTATAGCCTATACCGGACCATTTACCTCCTTCGCAGTTAGTACATGATGAACTTCCTTGGTTTGCTGCATATTTTCCTTCAGGACAATCAGTACATACAGATGATTCTTTAGCATTTGTTGTAGGAGAATATGTTCCTTTTGGGCAGGGGGTCATATTTTCCATTCCTTCGCTATTACAATAGTATCCTGCTTCACAACTTTTACAAGAGGCTTGACCTTGTTCATCTTGGTATTGACCTTCAGAGCATAGTATGCAGCTTTCCCTGCCTTCGTTTGGCTGATATTGACCCTTGGGGCAAGGAGTTGGAGATATTGCTCCTTCGATTGGAACATATTGACCTTGGAGAGCTTTAAGACAAGATTCAGAACCTTCGTTGGGTTGATATTGACCCTTAGGACAGGGTTTACATTCTTCTGTTCCATCAGAATAATATCCTTTAGAGCATTTTGTACATTTAAAATCTGATGAACTATATCCATAACCCGATTTGCATTTTGTACATTTGGTGCTGTTACATGCTAAACATCCTTCTATTTCAGAACATTCTTTACATTCACATTTTTTAGAATCTTTATATTGTGTTGATGAACAAATTTTAGTGCATACTATACATTTATCAGGATAACAAAGGGAGCAATCACTGCCGAATTTTTCACATTGAGTGGTAACTTCTTTAAATGAGCCGCCAAAACCCGTTGAAGAAGAGCTGAGTTTTTTAGTTATTACAGGAGTAAAAGCTGCAACAATGCATGATATTGTAATTAAACTAATCATTAGTTCAATTAAAGAGAAGGCTTTTATTATTTTTTGAAAAGATATTCTAAACATATATTCTTATCCCCAATCAATTCTTGTATTTTCAAACACTCCGCTAATTCAAATTCTTTTTTTCCAAGCAATTTCATATTTAAAACCTTTGTTGAAATATTTAAAATTTCAGCAAGTTTAGAAACTTCCATATTATTTTTAATTAGTTCAGCTAATAAATTTTTAAACATATTTCACTAGATTGATGTTTTGATTGTATATACATTACTTTATTATAGTATTACAAGTATATTACTTCA
>CALUWL010000041.1 GCA_944324445.1 Candidatus Gastranaerophilales bacterium
TACCTGTAAAATTCCACGAACTCCGACATACATTTGCAATTAGAGCAATAGAAATATCAGATTTTGATATAAAATCCCTGTCTGAAATATTGGGGCATAAGAATGTTTCATTCACTCTAAATGTTTACGGCAGAGCAAATCTTCAACAAAAAATCAAATGCATGAATTTGCTGAATGATTTGTTATAAAAATATTATTTATATGCCTTATTTTTATGTTATATTTGCAGTACAGATTTATATTATAGGAATGGAATTATGACTGTAGAAATAGTAATGGGAAATAGAAACAATATAAAAGCAACAGAAGAGTTAATTGAAGCAATTAACACACTAGATGTTGAGGGTTCTTTATATTTAGGTTATCCCATATTCTCAAATGTAGAAAGAAGCCAAATAATTGATGCTTTATTTATCTCTAAAGACAAAGGTTTTATTGTTTTTAATTTTTTAAAGGATATAGATAATATACGAGATACACAGGACCAATTATACTTCTTAATAGAAGGAAATTTAAAAAAACACGATATATTACGTAAAGGACGTTCTTTGGCTGTTGAACCTCAAATTATAACACTAATGCCTGAAGGTTCGCAAATTCCCCAATTAAGTGACGAGTATAAAATAGCCAAACCTTCGACATTAAAAGATGTACTTGATTCTTGTAATAGTATAGATGATGAAACCTTAAAAAATTTATCATCAGTAATACAAAAAGTTGTATCTATTAAACCAATAAAGCAAAGATTAAATGTTAAAAACGAATCTTCAAAAGGTGCTATCTTGAAATCTATTGAAAAAGAAATTGCTACACTAGATAAATGGCAGAAGAAGGCTGCTATTGAAATAAGTGATGGACCTCAGAGAATTAGAGGATTAGCAGGCTCAGGAAAAACAATCGTACTAGCATTAAAGGCAGCTTATTTACATTCATTGCATCCTGATTGGGATATTGTAGTAACATATAATACAAGATCGTTAAAACAACAATTTCAAGACTTAATTGAGCGTTTTACTATTGAGCATTCTGGGGAAAAACCCAATTGGGATAAGATCAAAATTTTGCATGCTTGGGGTTCAACTAATGAGAATGGCATATATTCAACAATGTCTGAACTTCTTAATTTGCCTATTATAAATTTTGCTTTAGCAAAAGATAGGTATTCAATGGAAGGTGCCTTCGAGGGTGTTTGTAATGAATTATATAATTCATTACAAAGCAATTCTATAAAAGTTCCAGAAATATTTGATGTAATTCTTGTTGATGAAGCACAAGATTTACCATCTGTATTTTTTAAGTTGATTTATAAGTTTACAAAACAAGCCAAGAGAATAATATGGGCTTATGATGAATTACAAAATATAAGTAATGTTTTAATGCCTCCTGTTGAAGATTTGTTTGGTCGTGATGAACATGGGGATCCAAATATAACAATAAAGAATACGGATGGCGAAGCACAACAAGATATAATTCTACCTATCTGTTATCGTAATACTCCTTGGGCATTAACATTAGCGCATTCTTTAGGCTTTGGTATTTATAGGACACCCTTAGTTCAATTGTTTGATGAATTAGAGTTATGGAAAGAAATAGGTTACAAAGTTAATAAAGGAAAGTTAGATTTTTCTTCAGATGTAGAATTAGAAAGGGATAAAAATTCATATCCTGAGTATTTCGATAAATTAATAACAAAGGAAGATGCGATACAAATCAATAGATTTTCTACAAAAGTAGAACAGTATGAATATATGGCGAAACAAATATATAAAAATGTAACTGAAGAAGAATTAGACTTAGATGATATTTTAATAATCCTACCTAATGCCTATGCATCAGCAAAGGATTATCAGATTATAAGTGAAATTTTATCAAAGTATAATTTAGCTTCTCATCTTGCAGGAATATCAACAGATAGAGATGTCTTTAAAAAGACAAATTCGATAACTGTATCAAGCATATATCGTGCAAAGGGTAATGAAGCTCCAATGGTATATTTTGTAAATGCGGATTATTGTACATCTGGACATGAAATGATACGTCTGAGAAATATTCTTTTTACAGGCATAACTCGTTCAAGAGCTTGGCTTAATATATATGGAGTTGGGGAAAAAATGGATGAACTTCAACAAGAAATAAATAAAACAATAATAGTAAATGATTATAAATTATCATTTCAGATTCCTTCTAAAGAAGAACTCCAAAAGATTCGATTAATACATAGAGATAGAACAAAACAAGAAAAAGATGAAATAGTAAAAGCGAAAAAAGAATTAAAAAATGTTAATAAGTTGATAGATCAAGGAATTTTAAATCCAGAAATGCTTCCAGAATTAAAAACATTATTAAAAAAAATTAATAATTTAGAATCAGAAAATGAGTTATAAAGGATTAAAAATTAATAATTTATATACCGACATGAATAACTCTCTTAAGTTATTATTGGATAATAATTTAATTTGTTATTATAATGCCATAAAAATTGCAAATAATGATTTATGCGAAGAATTGTTTTGGCAAAATCATATTTCTGAAAGAAAAAATTGTGAAAGACATTTTAATAGTTTGGAACAATATTTTTTCTTTTTAGAAAATAGTTCATATAATTGTATTTTATTTGACGGTTCTATTATAAGATGTTCATATAAATTTTCTACAAAAAGCAAATCTTTAGAATCACACAATTTAACTTGGTGGCCATCGCCTATTTGCAAAGATATATCTGAAATTTTTCAAAGTAGTTATAATTTATCTGATTATATTAAAGAACATCTTGAAAATAATCCATATAAGAATATAAATATGCGAACTCCAATAAGATTTGATTATGATATAAAAAATGTTTCAGATAATCATCCAAAATCACATATGCATATGCAAAACAGTGAATGTAGGATATTTGTTGATAGACCGTTGTGCTTTAACAAATTTATAAAATTTATATTTAAAAATTTTTATTATAAAAAATACATACAATATGATTTTTGGGAAAATTTAGATGAATTAAAAATTGGAGATATTTCTATTCCACAAATAGATAATAAAGAATTTTTAGCATTTACAACACATAAAAACTCAAATACGTATTAAATCTTTTTCAAACTATACGTGAATTTGCTGATTTAAAGCAATATGCAGATATTTTATTTTCCCAGCACCATCTCCATCTCATAGTTAATTACATCTTGTTCTGTATGTTAAATTACAATTTATCTGTACGGCTCCAAAGTCGCCTACAGCTAAAAGTCAAGTCCCCCCATCGACAATAATTTCCAACTTTTAACCCTAATTGACATGGGGACTTTCACCAAGGTTTACTGACCAATTTGCCTGAAGGGCAAATTGACAGTATCATTTATCTGTACGGCTCCAAAGTCGCCTACAGCTAAAAGTCAAGTCCCCCCATCGACATTTAACTTTTTAGAGCCTTCGTTATGGGGCTCTATTTTAGTATTCAAGCGACTTTTTCGGGTTCCAATTAATTATTCTCACTTATAAAATTTTCCTTATATAAAGAATCGATTACTCCTATAGCTAAATCTTTGCACATAAGATTTAAAGTATAAATTCTATTATTTGATTCTAATCTTTGCAATAATCCTGCATTCAGCATTTTATTAATCAAATGGCTTATTTGTCTTGGAGTTTTTTCTTTAATTACAATTTGTATATCTTTTGATTTTATTATTCCGTCATCTTTATTTAAGGCTAATTCTAGAATTTTTTTATACTCGTCATTAATAAAATGTAAATTATAAGCTCTGTTAATAGCTGGTTTTACAATTTTTTCTACAAAAAAATGTTTATTCATCAATTGAGATACTTTAAAAATTTCTCTATATAGACCATTTAATACATATTCGCACCATTTTATTTTGCCTTCATTTGTATTTGAATCTGCCATATGCAACATTTCAAAATATTTTTCCCTATCTATACAGAATACGGCAGTCGAATTCAATAAATAAGACATATCAAAACCATATTGTCTTAACATGGCATAAGTTAATAATCTTGACATTCTTCCATTTCCATTGTCAAAAGGATGAATCCAAGTGAATTTATGATGTGCGGTTGCCACTTTTAATAATTGCATTTGAACTTTATCATTTTGATTTATCCAATCAATTAATTCTTCCATAAAGCTTGCAACAACTATTGGATTTGGGGGGATATGAGTGGCTTTATTTATTTTTACGTTGCAACTTCTATATTTCCCGCTTTCCTTGCTTCCTTCTGCTTTCAGGCCTTTAGTTACAATGTAATGTAATTCTTTTATAAATTTATTTGATATTCGAAAATTTTCATCTTCTGAAAAACATTTATTAATATAATTTATAGCTTCTTCAATATTATTTATTTCTTTAATGTTATCAAGTTCGCTTTTATTTTCAAATTTAGATGCCACATAGTCTGAAATTGTTGTTCTATTTCCTTCTATTCTGGCAGATTGTAAACTTTCTATCATATAAAATATTTGTTTAACTTGCACAAAAAGATTTATGCTTATTTCTAAAGGGGCGATTTTGTGCCTTAATACTTCCAATTTAGTTATTAATTCTACTAAATTACTATCAAAAGAAATTTGTGGTAAAGATAAATCTAATTTATCACACATAAGAGCCTCCATTTAGAACATTAATATATCATATTATTTACATGTAAGTAAATAGTTATTTACACAAAAAAAATGAAACACCTTTATTTGTATAGGTTTATCATGACAACACAAAATAGATTATTTACATATGGGCATGCTTTTTTTTACATATTTAATTTTTATTATTTACGCAAATAAATTTTTAAATTTCCATCATTAATGAATTTTGTGTATTTTACGACCCCAAAATTACCCTAATATTGTAATACTCCTTAGTTGACTGTTTCATAATTGATATTAATTCGCTATACAATGTTTTTGTACTGTAGCTAAATGGCTCCATATTCGGGAGCTTATCGACAATTTAAATTCTACTCTAATCTCAACATGCAGAGTGATTTTTCATCAAGGTTTTGTAATTAATTTGTTTAAAATTAAACATATTATTTATTACATTTACAATCCAAATATGGGCATTTTTTATTTTTATTCAAATTAAGTATTTTTGAAGTTACATATTCTGCATCAAAATTGTATATTTCAGCTAAATCTTTTACTCTTTTAAAATAAATCATTTCTTTTTCTGGGTTTTCAAGAATAAGTACAACTTTTCCTTTTTTGCCTGTCATTTTCTGATAATGTAAAGCTTGACCAATACTTTCAGCCCATTTATTGGCAAAATCAAATTCTACAGCGTTATATTTTGTTAAACAATCAACTCTGGTCAAATCATTGTTTTTATATTCTTCAATTCCATTATTTTTAGCGCACCAAGTATGTTGATATGATAATTCACTATGATTGTGTTTTACATATTTAAAATCATTTATGGTATACCCATATTCAAATGCACAACAAAAAGTATTACTAATAAAAAAGATAAAAAAATTGTATAGATATTTTTTCATAATAATTTTAGTCTAAAGTGAAATTAAACAACGAAACACTAACCATGATTGTTAGGTTGCTATAGCAATCTAGTAATATTAATTTACACCTAAAATTAAAATATGCAACACAAGTCCAAAAATAATATCGTATTGATTAAAACACTTGGAGATGTTATCAGAGCTCGTAGAGAGTTAACTAAAAAATCTATCTATAAGATTTCTGCTGAAATTTCTATGTCTAAATCTACTTGGAGAGAAGCCGAATTAGGCGTTTGTAAAGACATAAATTTAACGACGCTTTGGAAGATTGCAGAGGGTTTAGATGTTACACCAGCTCAATTGTTGCAAGAAGTCCAAGATAAATTAGAAAAAGATTTTTCATTGGTAGAATCAGATTAAAATTTTTAATTTTGTTTATAGTTCTATCAATATTAATTTATCTTTTTATGTATGGTTTTTAAGTCGCTTACTGTTAAAAGTTAAGTCCCCCCATCGACAAAGCAATTACTTTAAGGGTGTGCCGTCTTTTTTATTTTTTGTTGTAAATATGTCAACTAATGCCCAAATCCAAGAAACATAAATTCCTATAATTGTAAGTGAAATAATTATTTTAATTATTCCCGCTTTTTTATAACCGGCAAAGAAATTATGTATTCCTAAAAAACCTGTAAACATTGCAAGCATTACAAAAAGAAATTTTGAATCAGATTTAAAAAGGCTCCTTACTACATGTATAGCAATAAATATGCTTTCTTCAAATAATTCTATTGTTTTACCTAAAGAGGAAGAATTGTCAATTTCTTTAATTCTGTTGCAAATACTTTCTTGATACATTTCTGATTTTTTAGGATAAATTCCGGAAAAATCATTCCACATATCATATAGCGAAGATAATATTTTTTTATGACTTATGGGTTTATTTATTAAAGCTTGACGCAAGGGCGTATTTTTTAGCGAGATAAAGGCTTTGGTCAAGATTTCAAGTATTTCTAAAAATTTATATTCTTCTTTTTCTTCTGTATAGCAAGAGGGAATAGCTGCGATATTTTCTTGCAGGGTTGAAATTGCTAAAGATTTTTTGAATATGGATTCTTGCAGAATTTTTTCAAAATTGTCTGTTAAGCCTAAACAACATATTTCTGCTGCAAAAAATTCTTCATCATCGCGTGTATCTTCTATTTTTTCTAATATTGCAGCAATTGCACCGCAATCATCAAAAAGTACTGCAATGGCGCAAAAAAGCATTTGCTTTAGACAAAGCATTTTATTTTCTTTTGAATGTTCAGGTAATGAAGCTTCAATTTCTTCTATTTGTTCAAAATACTTGCAGACTATACTATCCACCATTTCGCTGATTTGCGAATCTTCGTCATTTTCCCTAAATTCAAAACTTCTATCGCAATCGAATGAATTTTTATATTGCTTAATGTGCAAAATAATACTTCCCAATCTTTCGATTTCATCGAAATCATTTCTCTCGGCTGCATTTTTGCAATAGGTTGGAAGTAATTCTTTTATGGCATTGTAATGACTTTCGATTTCATTCATTAATTCAGGATTGTGTTTTTCTCTGCAATTTGCATGATTAAGCCCGCATAAAACAAAATTTCCTAATTCACAACAAAATTCAAAATCAATAGAATTAGGATTCATCTCTTTAAGAATAGTAAAATATCCGCTGAATTCTTCCCAATACAAGTATTCAATGCGTGGTTTAGAGGTTAAATCTAATTTTTGAATGTTTTCAGCTAAATATGATAAATCAGGTTCAAAACTTAAATCCAGTTTTTTTATTCTGTCTGAAATATCTTTTAATACATCACCCAGATAGTAAATATGCGATGCTTGATTAAACATAAGTTTTAAATATACAAGCGCACTATCTTTTTTATCATCAAGATATTTTGTTACTATATCATCCATTGTTAAAATTAACGAAGTGCATATATCGTTAATTGATTTACGGAATTCTATATCTTCTTCAATATCAGTATCGTTATATAAGTTAATTAAATCGTTGTTTATTTTTGTGAATATTGCTTGAAAATCAATATCTCTTTCAACAGAGTAATTGTTTATTAATCCGGCTACAGTATTTTTAAGTAAACTGTGGTTTTGAATAAAATCTTGCATATATTTTCCAAATGCGCTGTAGAATACAGCTTCAATATTTGCAGGATTGTTATCTTTTAGGATTGTATAGTATTTTATTACATCATCCCAATTTTTCTGATCAAATGCCATACGAGCATTTTGCAAGGTTTTATTATCTTTTTCATCTTGAGTTTCATCAGCTGAATATTTAGCACCGCAAATAAGGCAGTGTATAACTCCCTTTTCTTTTTTTAACTCGGTGCTTCCGCACATTTTACATATTAATTGTTTCATTTTACCTTCTTTATTTTAGTAATTTGCATCTTTTGTTGCGTTCTTTGATGAGATTGTCTATGTTTGAAATAGCCGACAATTTATCATCCGAATTTTCAAGATTGTTAATTTCATTTTTTATTTTATCTTCAAGTTCATAAAGTGATTCATCGCTCATAGGGTCGCTATATCGTATGTTTTCAGCCAGTTTTTCAAGAGCGGATTTTATTTCGGGGTTTAATTCCTTGTCTTTTAAGAGTTCGACGTCAAGTTGTATGTTTTTAATAAACATAACTTTTGTTTTAACTTTTTCTTCTACTCTTTCAATTTCTTCTCTTGCAACTTCTGTTCCGATTATTCCGAGCATAGTAAGAGCAAAAAGTCCGAAACAAAGAATTAAAGCTAACCAATCAGGAAAGTTTGGAATTGTAATACATCTTGCAAAAATTATAAATTGTAAGATTAAATACGTAGTCCCCACATTTGCAACAGGGATTCCGTAAAATTTGCTCTTCATGGATTCTCTGCCGTCAAATGCCCAATGCCATATAAAGATTTGGCTTAAGATTGCAATATCTGTAAATGAATATAATATCCAAAAAGTTAAATTGTGTTGAACAGGAATAGCAAAAGCTATGACATTAAAGAGAACGAAAACTATAAAAACAGCTAAATATCCAAGATTTATTTTTTTCATTGTTAAATCTCCCTTTTAGTTCCGCAATTAGGACAGAATTTACCTTCTTTTGTAAATTTATATCCGCAATTTAAACACACATCATTTGTTTTTTCGACTGTTGGAGCACCGCATTCTTCGCAGAATTTGCTATTTGGGGATAATTTTGCGCCGCAATTTGTGCAGAATTTTACAGTGTTATTTTGAGGCTCTAAATTAACTCCGCTAAAAGCTGTGTTGACTGCGCCGTTTACTGCTCCGCCCACAGCACCGCCAACGCCTGCCATCATGCCGAGCCCTATTCCCATTCCGGCAAAATTTCCGCTTGCTCCTTCATTTTTAGCAGCGCCTTCTGCTACATCAAAGCTTCTTTCTTGTTGATAGGTGTATCCTTCTATGTTTCTTTTTTGTGCAAGACCTTGAGATTCAATCACCATTTGTCTTGCTTTGGTTTCTTGTTCTATAATTCCAACTTGCTGTTGTATTTTGGCTTCTGCGA
Source organism: Candidatus Gastranaerophilales bacterium (assembly GCA_944324445.1). GTDB lineage: Bacteria > Cyanobacteriota > Vampirovibrionia > Gastranaerophilales > Gastranaerophilaceae > RUG14156. The sequence continues at coordinate 9,030 of CALUWL010000041.1, forward strand.
TATCGGCATATTGTCTGAAGTGAAGTTCTTTGAACTTTTCGTATTGTGCATCACCATCAGGTTTAACTATTGTTGTTACGAAAAATCTTTTTAAATTAACACCGTAATCTAAAAAGTCGTTGTCCAATTTTGCTTTGAGTGCAGCGGAAAAATCTTCCAAACGTTCATCTATTTCAAAAATATTTATTTTGCTTAAGCGCATTTCTTGAGCTATGTATGTTTTAATTCTTGTCATAAGAAATGCTCTAAAATAGGTTGTTAATTGATCTCTTGTAAGATAACTTTCTGTTCCTACTAAATTTATCAGTAGTTTGCGAGAATCTGCGACACTTAGTGTCATTTCGCCGTTTGCGCCGATTGAAATCGGAAATTGATATGTAGGCTCTATATATTGAACTCTTGTATCCGTTCCCCAGCGAATAGCCATTTGTTCTGTTTTGTTTATGAAATATACTTCGCAGTGAAAAGCGGATTCTCCACCTGTCGGCAGATTAAAAATACGGTTTAATAGCGGAATATTTTGAGTTTCAAGAGTGTGTCTTCCGGGGCCAAATAAATCAAGCGCTTGACCGTTCATGAAAAAAATTGCTTCTTGAGATTCATGAACTATAAGCTGGGTGCTAGTATTAAAATCTTCACAAGGGTGTTTCCATACAAATGTTTCGTTATCGCCTTCGTATTTAATTATATCAACAATTGCCATTTTAATTCCTTTCAACGACCATAACCACTATTATATTTAGTATATTGCAAATGTAGCATTAATGGGAAAATAGTTAAGAGATTTTAACATAATAATCCTTGTTGGTTTATACTTTCATCCAAGGACAAATTTATTTCTTTCTTTTATCCTTAAAATTATTATCTTAGGGGAGAAAAATTATGGACATGTTTTGCTTTCAATGTGAACAAACAGCGGCGCAAAAAGGCTGCATAAAGCAAGGGGTTTGCGGTAAATCCGGTGATTGTGCTATTTTGCAGGATGAACTTTTAGATAGATTGATTGAGCTTGTTAATTGTGCTGAATTAAATGATGAAAATATAAAACTTGTGGTTGACGGTTTATTTATGACCATAACAAATGTTAATTTTGATGAGGCTCAAATACAAGAATATATTGAAAAAATAAGAAAAAAGATAAATTGTAATTATGACTATAATATAAGAACTTTGTGGAGAAGTGATGAAGATATCAGAAGTTTAAAATCTTTAATTTTATTCGGTTTAAAAGGAGTTGCCGCATATTATCATCATGCGATGGTTTTAGGGTATAAAAATTCTGATATTGAAAAGTTCTTTTTTGAAGCTTTAAGCGCAATACCTAAAAATCTATCAAAGCAAGAATTATTTGATTTAGTTTTAAAAACAGGTGAAATTAATCTAAAATGTATGGGGCTTTTAGATGAAGCAAATACAAAGACATACGGAAATCCTGCTTTTAAAAAAGTTACAACTAATATTGAAAAAGGACCTTTTATAGTTGTAAGCGGGCATGATCTTAAGGATTTAGAACTGTTATTAGAGCAAACAAAAGATAAGGGTGTAAATATTTATACCCATGGCGAAATGTTACCGTGTCATGCTTATCCTAAATTAAATAAATATCATCATCTAAAGGGAAATTTTGGTACTGCTTGGCAAAATCAGCAAAAAGAATTTGATAATATTCCTGCTGCTATTTTGTTTACAACGAATTGTATTATGCCCGTCAAAACAAGTTATAGAGATAGAGTCTTTACGACTTGCGTTGTGGGGTATCCTGATGTTATACATCTTGAAAAAGATTTTACTCCCGTTATAAATAAAGCGCTTGAATTAGGCGGATATAAAGAAGATAAAAAAATGACAGGAATAAACGGCGGAGATGTTCTTAGGGTTGGTTTCGGGCATAACAGCGTTTTATCAGCTGCAGATAAAATAATTGAACTTATAAAATCAGGAGATATTAAACATATTTTTCTAGTCGGAGGCTGCGACGGGGCAAAGACGGGAAGAAATTATTATACGGATTTTGTTAAATTAACTCCCAAGAATTCCCTTGTATTGACTCTTGCTTGCGGAAAATATCGTTTTAATGATTTGGATTTAGGGGAAATTAAAGGAATACCGAGGCTTTTAGATATGGGGCAGTGTAATGATGCGTATTCAGCTATAAAAGTGGCGCTTGAGCTTGCTAAGGCTTTTGATTGCAGTGTAAATGAGCTTCCTTTATCTATGGTTTTATCTTGGTATGAGCAAAAAGCTGTTTGTATATTATTGACTCTTTTATTTTTAGGGGTTGAAAATATAAAATTGGGACCCACTTTGCCCGCTTTTATATCTCCTAATATCTTGAAAATATTATCAGAAAAATATAAAATAAAACCTATAACAACGCCTGATAAAGATTTAGAGGAAATTTTAAACAGATGTCAAAAATAAATTTGAAAGATATAGAATTATCGGATGAAATAAATAAAAAACTTGTTTTTGATAATGAACAGAGTTCTCTTACTTTAATTTCTTTTAAAGCAGGCTCAAAAAGAAGTATTCATTGCGATGAAAAAGATGAGGTCGCAATAATAATTGAAGGCAAGGCTGATATAACTATAGGAAAAGAAGTTTATAATTTGCAGGCAGGCGAAATGATTGTCATGCCTGCAAAAATTCCGCATGGCCTAAGGGCGCTTTCAGACACTAAAATGCTTCTTTTGCGTCCTAAACATGAGCATTAATTATTTTTTTTGTGCTCTTTATTGTATTGAATAGAGCGCATATAAGCTTTATTTTTTTCAAATCTTTGTTTATATAATTTTTCAAAATTATCTTGAGAATATTTATAATTTTCAAAAGTTACCATAATTGCTTTATTTACACCTAAAAGAGCAATAGGTGTCATAGCGCATATTGTTATAATTGCAACCAGTAAATGTGCAATTAATTTTTTCTTTTTGTTTTGTTTTCTTTTTGCATATTCAACATCCATTTTGGTTTGAATAGCATCGTTTATATATGCACTTCTTTCATCTGTTGAAAGGTCATCTATGTATGGAATAAAATCTTTTGAAATATATATAATATATTTTTTTACAACAGCATTATTTTTATCAAGCTCTTCCCATTTTGAAAGTTCGGTTTCAGGCTCTTCTTCTATATCTTCTGTTTGATTTTCTTCAATTTCTTTTTCATTATTTTCTTCCGTGATTTCATCATTTTCTTCTTTTTCAGATTCTTCTTTTTGAGCCTGTTCTTCAGTTTGTTTTTCAAGATTATCTAAAGCTTGTATATCTCTTTTGATATCTGCTGCTTGATTATCGTCATCATCAAAATCTTTGAAATCTTTAGGTATTTCTTCGTTTTGATTGTTAAGTTTTTCTTGATTTTCTTCCAATTTAAAAACTCCTTAGATGATAATTCAAAATTATATCATATTTTTGTTAAAAAGCATGAAGTAAAATTATGATATAATGCTTTTATGAGAATTTTGATTTTAGGTAACAGTTATAGCGCCAAAAGTTTTTTTGAATTATTTAAGAAAAATCCCGATAATATCGTATTTTCAAATATGAAAAATCTTGAAAATTATGTTGAATTTATTAATATTCAAGATATAGAAGAATTTTCACAGGCAAATGAAATTAACCTTGTTTTAATTTTAGATGAAGATTTGATTAATATGGGCTTACAGGAAGAATTGTCTGCCATGAATATAACGGCGTTTTCTCCTTCAATTGAAGCTGTTTCTATTGTTGTTTCAAAATCGAGCGCTAAAAAATTCATGCACCGAAATAAAATTTTAACCCCTAAATTCATTGTGGCAGATAAACCCCAGATTGCTTTGGATTATTTAAGAAATATGCAGGCACCTCTTGCGATTAAACCTGATAACCACAGCTATATTGAATGTAGTCAGTTTGTTGAAACGTATAATCAAGGTCAAAAAATAATTAATAAGCTTTTTGATAGCGGAAATAAAAAGATTATTATAGAAGATTATATTGAAGGTAAAAACATCAGCGTTTGGACAATTTCAGACGGATATAGCGCAAAAATTATAGGAACAAGCGTTAAATATCAAAATAATGTTGCACTTTTTGAGCCGGATTTTATTGATGAAGAATTAAAAGATAATATTTTAAGATCGGCAATTTTACCTACAATTACATCACTTAGCGCTCAGGGTGAAGAATATGTCGGAATTTTGGGATTTGATTTTATTTTAACAAGAGAAAATAAATTCTATCTTTTAGGCTATAACGGATTTTTTGATGACATAGATGTTGATTTTTTCACAAAAGGGTTTGATATTGATTGGGCAAATGTTTTTGATAGCTGCATAGTGGGTGATGTGTTATCAAAATATGATTTTAAGGTAAAAGATGAATATATGATGACTTTAAGACAAGGTAATGAGATAAATTTCATCTCTGCAGCCATAAAATCAAATTTGAAAAGGTACGTTAAAGAGTTGGAATTAGATGATACAGAGTTAAAAGAGGCAGAAAAGATATGGAAATATTAAGTATAATTCCTGCAAGAGGCGGCTCAAAGGGAATAAAAAGAAAAAATATTAAGCCAATTTTGAATAAACCCCTTGTTGCTTATTCAATTGAGGCTTCTTTAAGATCTAAATATATTACAAGAACTCTTGTTTCATCTGAAGATGATGAAATTTTAGATATAAGCAAACAATTTGGGGCTGAAATTTTGAAACGTCCTTTAGAGCTTGCACAGGATGAAACAAAGACTGCTCCTGTTATGCTTGATGTTGTTGAAAAATTGGAACAAGAAGGCTATAAACCTGATTATGTTGTTCTCCTGCAGCCTACTTGTCCTTTGAGGGATGAAAATTATATAGATAGCGCTTTTGAATTTTATTTTGAAGCTATAAAAAAAGGATATGACAGTTGTTTTGGGGCTTATGATATTGGTTATACCCATAGTAAATGGCGAGTTTTGCATGATGAAAAATTGGAAGCCCTGTATGATTTTAGAATAAGACCAAGAAGACAGGATATAAGCGAACATTATAAAATGCTCGCTGAAAACGGTGCATTTTACGCTCTTTATTGCGAAACATTAAAAAAGGCAAAGGATTTTATAGGCTATAACCCTATAGCATACGTTACACCCAGAATTATCGATATAGATACCGAGGATGATTTTAGGAAAGTCGAAAATATTTTAAAGGCAAAAGAAAATGCTTAAAGCGTTTTGTTTAAAACTAATTTTAATTTATAAATTTTTTTCAAAATATACTCCCTCTGTTTGCAGGTTTGAACCTACATGTTCGACGTATACTTATGAAGCAATTGAAAGATTTGGGATTTTAAAAGGTATATATTTGGGCATAAGAAGAATTTTAAGATGTCATCCTTATTATAAGGGTGATAGATTTGACCCTGTTCCTGAAAAATTTCATTGGTGATGTTTTTACTTTACATAATCTTAATTTGCAACAAAAAAATCTGTGTATTAAAATAACGAAATAGAATAATTTTGGAGTAATTATGTGCGGAATAATCGGATATATAGGTAATAGAAAAGCTAGCGAAGTCTTGATTTCAGGTCTTTCACATCTTGAATATCGAGGTTATGACTCGTCAGGTGTTGCTTTGATGCATGGTAATTCCGTTGATATATATAAAGCACAAGGAAAATTAGTTAATTTAATTGAAATTTTAAAAACAAAACAAGATGTTTGCGATTATTCCCACATTGGAATAGGACACATAAGATGGGCAACTCATGGACTTCCTACAACAGTTAATGCACATCCTCATACATGTAATTGCAAGAATTTAACTCTTGTACATAATGGTATTATTGAAAATTATCAAGAATTAAAAGAAATTTTACAAAAAGAAGGCTGCATATTTCAATCTCAAACGGATACTGAAGTTGCAGCTCATTTAATAGCAAGAGAATATGGTAAGACAAATGACTTATTGAAAGCAATGCAATCTGCAGTTAAACAAATTAAGGGTGCTTTTGCGTTTTGTGCAATTCATAAACTTGAACCCGATAAAATCGTTGTAGCTAAAAGAAATGCTCCTTTGGTTATCGGGCTTGGAGAGGGTGAAAATTTTGTTGCATCTGATATTCCTGCAATAATTGAATACACTAAAAAAGCAATATATTTATCTGATAATGAAGTTGGTGTTGTAGAAAAAAACAGCATTCAAATATATGATGAAAATGATAAATTAATTATAAATAAAGTTGAATACTTGCCTTTTGAAGCAGTTGCAATATCTAAAATGGGTTATAAACATTTCATGTTAAAAGAAATCCATGAACAAAGCGATGTTGTAAGAAATGTTTTATCGGGAAAATTGCTTGGTGTAAATAATGAAATAAAATTAGACGATTTTAAGCTTGCGCCGTCTGAAATAAGGAAAATTACAAGAGTTCAAATAATTGCTTGCGGAACAAGCCTTCATGCAGGCATGGTAGGAAAATATATTATTGAAAAATTTGCTAAAATTCCTGTTGATGTTGAACCTTCCAGCGAATATATCTACAGAGATACTATAGCAGATGAAAATACGCTTGTGATAGGAATTTCTCAATCGGGAGAAACGGCAGATACAATAACTGCAATCAAACAGGTTAAAGAAAAAAATTCTCATATTGCAATAATCACAAATAGAGCAGATTCAACCATGGCACGTCTTGCGGATAGTCTTTTGCCTGTAAATGCAGGAATTGAAGTATCTGTTGCTGCTACAAAATCTTATATGGCGCAATTGATTAGCTTGTATTTGCTTTCAATATATTTAATGGAGCAAAAGTTTGGTATAAGCGCAGATGATGAAGAAGTCAGAATTTTAAAACAAGAATTAATTGAACTTCCAAGTAAAATTGAAGCATTGCTTGAAAATGCTTCAAATATTCAAAGGGTTGCAAAAAAATATGCAAATTATAAAGATTT
>CALUWL010000042.1 GCA_944324445.1 Candidatus Gastranaerophilales bacterium
ACTAACACACTAACCTTTTCTACACGAGAATCAAGCAAAAAGATTTTCAAAGCCCTCAAAATGAGGGCTTTTTTTTAAATTATTTTTGATTTAGAACTGCATCTATAAATCCTAAAAATAAAGGATGAGGATTTTGCGGTCTTGATTTAAATTCCGGATGGAATTGACAAGCTACAAACCAGTCATTTTTAGGTATTTCAACAATTTCAGCTAAAAGTCCATCCGGACTTGTGCCTGATATTACTAATCCTTTTTGAGTCAATATTTCCTTGTATTCGTTGTTGAATTCAAACCTGTGTCTATGTCTTTCGTTTATTATATCTGCCTGATATGCTTGGTGCGCTTTTGTATTTGGTGTAATTTTACAAGGATAAGACCCTAGTCGCATTGTAGCGCCATAACCCAAGATATTTTTTTGTTCTTCCATTAAATCTACAACTTTGTATTCTGTTGTTTTATCAAACTCTGTTGAATTTGCGTTATTAAGACCTGCTACATTTCTTGCAAATTCTATAACAGCGCATTGCATTCCTAAACATAGGCCTAAATATGGAACATTATTTTCTCTTGCGTATTTAATGACTTTTAATTTGCCTTCTATACCTCTTGTGCCAAATCCGCCTGGGACAAGTATTCCATCAACATCAGATAAAATTTCTTCTGCTTCTTTGTATGTTGTTATATTATCTGATGCTATCCATTTTATGTTGATTTTGGCTGAATTTTTAAAGCCCGCATGTTTAAGACTTTCAACTACTGAAATATATGCATCGTTTAATTCTGTGTATTTTCCTACAAGTCCGATAGTTGCTTCTTTTTTAGGGTGTTTAATTGCATAAATTAATTCTTCCCAATCTGCTAGCTTCGCTTCTCTATCTTCAAGGTTTAAGATTTTTAAAATTTCTTTTGTAATTCCTTGATTTTCAAGATATATTGGGACTTCATAGATTGTATTCATATCCTTACATTCTATTACGCAATCTTTATTGACTGAACAAAATAGAGCAAGCTTATCTTTTTCGTTTTTGCCTATTGGAACTTGCGTTCTTAAAACAAGCATTTCCGGTTGAATTCCATAGCTTCTTAGCACATTTACACTGTGCTGAGAAGGTTTTGTTTTAAGTTCTCCTGATGTCGGAAGGTAAGGAAGTAGCGTAACATGGATTGACATTGAATTTCCATGACCTATTTCTGTGCGAAATTGTCTGATTGCTTCGATAAATGGCAAGCTTTCAATATCCCCTATGGTGCCTCCGATTTCAGCTATTAAGATATCAGGATTATCTTTTTTTGTCGCTTGTATTAATCTTGATTTAATTTCGCCTGTAATATGGGGTATCATTTGTACCGTTGCGCCAAGGTACTCGCCCCTGCGTTCTTTATTAATGACTGTTTGATAAACGCTTCCTGAAGTTACATTATTTATTTGAGAAAGGTCTGTATTTATAAATCTTTCATAATGACCTAAATCAAGATCGGTTTCAGCTCCGTCATCACATACAAATACTTCTCCATGTTGAAACGGGCTCATTGTTCCGGGATCAACATTTATATAGGGGTCAAATTTTTGAATTGAAACCTTGTAACCTTTTGAAACTAAAAGCCTGCCCAAAGAGGCGGCTAAAATCCCTTTTCCCAAAGAGCTTACTACACCGCCTGTTATAAAAATATATTTTGTCATCTTTTTCCTTTAGTTAATTTTTGGAACCTTGAAAAATTCACCTTCGATATCAGGTGCATTTTGCATCAGTTCTTCTCTTGTATTTTCGTAAATTTTAACGTCTTCACGCATAACATTGGTAAAATCAATCGGATGATTCATAGGTTCAACATTAGTCGTGTCAACTTCATTCATTTTTTCGACATGATTTAATACATCACCTAATTGGTGTGTAAACATTTCTTTTTCTTCTTCTGTTAATTCTAATCTGGCTAATTTTGCCACATGCTCTACATCTTTAATTGTTATCATATTCTTTCCTCAATTACTAACTTAACAAAAATCTTTAGATATTGCAATTTTTTATTAAGTTAATTTATAATTTTGTTATGAATAATAAAAAAAATGTGCTAATAGTAGAAGACCACGCACTGACTGCTTTTGCGCTTAAAACTTCATTGAATACACTGGATTTTTGCGGCGAAATTTTTGAGGCTGCTTGCGCCAGTGATGCTTATAAAATTCTAGGTAAAAATAAAATTGATTTGATTTTAATGGATTTAGGATTACCTGATATAGATGGAGTCGAAGCAACAAAAAAAATAAAACAAGATACTCCGGACGTTAAAATCATTATACTTACTTCACATTGCGAAAAAGATGAAGTCCAAGCTTGTCTTGAGGCCGGAATTAATGCTTATTGTACAAAAGATATTAAACCGGATAAATTAGCTGATGTTATAGAAGATGTTTTGGCTGGTTCAATGTATTTTGATTCTTCTGTTTCAGATTTTGTCATGCAAAAGACTTCTAATATTGGTGCAGGTATAGATAAAATTTCAGTTAAAGATTGTTACAATTTGACTCATCAAGAAAAAAGAGTATTAATATTATTATCAAGCGGTTTTTCTAACCAGCAAATTGCAAAAAAGTTAAATATTTCTATAAATACAACAAAGGTTCATGTTTGTTCAATTTTGCAAAAAATGGAAGTAGAAGATAGAACCCAGGCTGCTATAAAAGCAATTAGGGAAAATATAATAGTTTAAGGAAATTATGACATCATTAGCAAAAATTTTAGTAATAGATGATAACTCAAAATTGTTGGAAGATGCACTTCCTATGTATGGTTATGAGGTTAAAACGGCTCATGACGGCCTTATGGGATTAAAAATTTTGGATGAAAATCAGGATTTTGATTTGATATTGCTCGATGTGGTAATGCCTAACTTGGATGGTTGGGAAACCATAAAAGCTATTAGAGCTAACGATAAAATATCAAAAATTCCGGTCATCATGTTAACTTCTGTAACAGAAGCAAATAAGCAGATATCAGGTCTTAAATTCGGTGCTGATGATTATGTTACAAAACCATTTGTTTTACCTAATTTACTGGCTCGTATAGAAGCGTTATTAAGACGTTCTTCGTGGAATAAAGACATAAAACAGTTAAAACCCCTTCCTTTTGTTAAAGGAGATGAAATATCCCCTCTTACTGCTCGAGAAAAAGAGATTTTGTCTTTGGTTGCAAAAGGAAAATCAAATTCTCAGATCGCTGAAACTCTTTTTGTTAGAGAAGTAACCATAAAAACCCATTTAAATAGTATTTATAGAAAATTAAATGTTGATAATAGAGTTCAGGCGGTTTTATTAGCTCAGCAAACGGAAATTATTTAGTAAAAGGAAAAAAAATGCAAACGAAAGAAAACTTAGTTGAAATGATTTTAAATGATTACGAATCTTTTAGTAAACTTCATGGTGAAAATTCTGATATTGATATTTCTGAAAGTGATTTTTCGCAATGTAGTTTAGTTGATTGTGATTTTTCCAATGTTGATTTTTCAGGTGCATCTTTTCAAGAAGCTACGCTTACTAATGTAGACTTTACGGATTGCGATTTAACGAGCGTTGATTTTTCCAGAGCTAATATATCAGAGTGTAACTTTTCAGGTTCCATTTTAAATGGTGCAGTATTTAGTTATGCAACAGTTAGCTTTTGCAATTTTTCTGATGCTGATATGGCTGGATGCAATTTAGCTGAAGCTGATTTATCCGATAGTGATTTTTCAACAAGTGAAAACCTTGAATCTTGCAGATTTGACGAAAGTACTGTTTGGCCTGAGGTTGAAAAACTTCCGGAAGATTTTGATTGTACATATAATTATGATTTATCATCTTTAAGAGAAGATGAAGACGGTTCAGCTGAAACTTATTAGTCTTTGTCAAAAATTAAATCAAGGTTATTTGTGCCTACTATTCTGGTTTTATTTGTTTCAGGGTCGTGTGGGCCTGGTTTGATTATAAAGAAACTAGTGTCTTCAAGATAGGTTATGTTGTGTCCGCCCTTGTAGATAACTATTATATCTCCTTGGTTTATATTGTTGCTTTTAAAATAGACACCTTTATCGTCATAAAAATCAATTCTCGCTGAACCTTTTTGCAAAATAAGAATTTCATCCGTCTGATTTGTTTTTTTTCTTGTTCTATTGTGATAATGTGCGCCTGTTTTATAATCTTTTTTTCGATTTAAAAATCCAAATTGAATTTCATCATTATTTTCGGTGAAAAATTCATCGTTTAAAGCAATATGCCCTGCTTTAATGATTTTTGCATATATTGTATTATTGCTTTCGATTACTTTAATCATTAAATATTAATAAGCTTATTATTCTCATCCACGTGTGCAATTTTTGGGCTAAAAGTTTTTTGTTCTTCTTCGTTTAAAAGGGCATAAGCAACGATAATTATTTTATCTTTAACTTGAGCTTTTCTTGCCGCTGCTCCATTAAGACATATTATTCCGGAGTTTTCTTCCCCTTCAATAACATATGTCGAAAAACGCTCTCCGTTATTGATGTTTAGAATTTCAACTTTTTGATTTTTTTTAATTCCGGAAGCATTAAGCAGAGTTTTGTCTATAGTAATTGAACCGACATATTCAAGATTTGCTTCGGTTACTGTTGCTCTGTGTATTTTTCCGTATAAAAATTCGCTTAACATACAATTATTTTATCACAAAAAATAATTGCAAGATAAATTGTTTTCTTCGTTTCCAATTTGACAGAATTTAATGCTGCAATTGTTGTTTTTGCATTGTAATCGGTGAGTATCGTATGTCATAAGAGTTACTTCATTGCCAAATCTATCTATTACGCCGCAATGATTTTTATCAAGACATGCTTTTATGTAGTAGCTTGAAAATGGGCATAAAAAATCATATTTTGGCTCTATTACCCATTCGCCTTTGGTATTTATTGTGCCGTATTTTTCTTTTTCATTTTTTTCTATTGCTACTACTGCAATTTTTCCTATAAATTCATTTGCTTTTGTGAATTTATATGGGATAGCTGTTTTATTTTCTGTATCTATATATCCAAATTTACCTAATTTTCTATCATACGATTTAATTAAAACCTTGTTATTGATTTTTGCAAGAATATATTCGTATGGAAGCGCAATTTGAGCCAAATATCTTGTTTTATATTTATCAAGCGGTACTATTACTTCATTTGTTATTTTACTTATATATCCGAAGCTCGTACTATTTTTTATCGGAAATAGGCAATAAAGAGCCGAATAGTTGAATACTAATTCTACAATCACAAAAATGCAAAAAGTGTAAAGTAGCACTACCGTAATTTTTTCCAATAACTTTTTCATATTGTTTTATTATACCACATTTTTGACTATTTCAAAACAAAAAATAAATGCGGTATTTAAACCGCATAAGTCAAGAAAGGAATGGTTAGACTATTAACTTTCATGATTATGCCACATAAAAAAATACTAATGCAAATATATTACTAAATTGTTACATATACTATACAAATTGTAGAGTAATTGCGATACTTCCGTAGGTTTTTAACCTACGGAAGTATCAATTTTTTTGCTTGCTGAATCATAGATTATAGTTGTTTCTAGCTGATTCGGGGCTAGTGTTTTGTATTTACCTTCACCGTATTCTTCAAATTGTAGCCCTGTATTTTCTAGGAGAATTTGAAGTGTTTCAAAATCATACGTGTTTTGTAGGGTGATATTTTGAATCGACTCTATTAAGTCTTGGCGCTCTATTTTCCTTCGTTAATTATTTGAATGTTTGTCATGGTTGTCGTCATTCCTTAATAAGCTATTGTTTCGCCGTTTACTTTTATTGCAGCAGTTGGTTCACCGTTGTCATCAAGTGCGTATATGGTATTATCTTCATCAATCATAAAATCTGTGCCATTGATGTTGAAATAAACTACGCCGTTTGTGTATTCATAAGTTGCCTCATTATAGGGAGAATTGCCTAGATTTTTTTCTATTATTTCTGCTTTACTTGGAGCAAGGGCTAAAATATCTTTCCAGGTTCCGTTTTCTATTGTTGCAACTTGTTGTCCAACATAAGTAACTTTAGCACCATGTTTTGTTATTGATTCAAGTACGTTGCCATTAACATCCTTTTTTATCATTGCATAATGTTCATTTTCTTTGCCAAAATTATAGAAGCTGTAGCTATTACCTTCATTATCAGTTATTCTAACTTCTCCGTCACTATATTCAAATATTTCGCCATTAGGTATGTAGTGGTTAAAGTATTGAGCAACAGAATCTCTGACATCTTCAGGGGCGTTATTATAAAAGTCATTATAACCTCCTTCGAAGGTTGTAACTTGTCCTTGTTCATCATAGGTAACTTTAGTACCGTTTGCTGTAATAAGTCCGAGTTTATTACCTTCATTATCTGTTATCGTAACTTCTCCGTTGCTATAATTAAATGTTGCGCCTTCAAGTTCTTCTTCAGTAAAATTGTTTTTAACCGCATCTTTGATTTCATCAGGTGCAAGGGCCCAAATATCATCCCAAGTTCCGTTTTCTATGGTTGCAGCTTGTCCTTGTTCATCATAAGTAACTTTAGCACCATGTTTTGTTATTAATTCAAGTTCGTTGCCATAAACATCTTTCTTTATCATTACATATTGTTCATTTTCTTTGCCAAAATTATAGAAGTGGTAGCTATTACCTTCATTATCAGTTATTCTAACTTCTCCGTCACTATAATCAAATGTTACGTCTTTAAGTTCCTCTATGCTAAAATATCTGTTAACTGCTTCTTTGATTTCATCGGGAGTATAGGTGTTAAAATCTTCCTGATTTAAATTTTCATAAGATGTAATTGTTTTTTCGCCATTTTCGCTATAAGCATATGTTATTTTGCTTTCTGATTCAGTGCCGTCATTTTCATCATTTTTTAGAATAATGGTTTCCTCTTTAAGTTTGCCGTCTAAATCAAGTGTGCTTATTGTTTTTTGTCCGTTTTGTTCTCTGATGAATGTAAAACCATCATTATTTTCTGTTGGTGTATATGTGTATGTAACTTCTTGTCCGTTAAGAGTAGTTGTTATTTTGACTTCTTCGTCATTAGTTTCGCAAGAAACTTCGTAACCATTATCAAGTAATTGTTGCACATATTCGTATGCTTTTTTATTTGCATTATTAATTTTTCCATCAGATACTATTTCTATTGAAGTCTGTTCATCAATAAAACCACTTATATTTTCTGCGTTTTCTTCGCCTGATATTTCAAATATTTCTCCGGTTTCGAGTCTAACCGTAGTTATGCCTGTAATATTGCTTAATTCATATTCTTGGATTTTGGAATCATATCCTAAGATTTGAATTTTTTCTTCTAAATTTTTAATTGTTTTTTGTTCTTCTATGTCTGCCAGTCTTTTTTCTGCTTGTTCTTGAGCTTCGCTTGCTTTAATTTCTTCTTGCGCGCCTAATGCAATAAAGCCTGAAATTTTATTTGGACTTACGGTGTTTTCAAGTATGCCATTATTTATTTTATCTTTAGATAAACCTCCTTGAACAACTTGAAGTGTTCCGTCTTCGTTAATTCCTACAACAATACCTGGGAGTGTTCCATCGCTTCCTGCAAATACAATGTCGCCAATTGCATAGCTTTGATTTTCTGCAGGTGTTTGTTTAAGCGAGTTGAGCGCTGCTTTAGTGTATGATCCATTAAGCATTTCACCCAGCCTGTTGTCGCCAAACATGTGATATGCTGCTTGAAGTACTGCTTTTGTTGATACCTTGTCGCAATCTGGAAATTCCGGCATATTATCGATTGTTTGCAGACCGTTTTTGCCTGTTCCGTCGCCTATAATTTCGCTTATTTCTTTTGCTTTCTCGCATACTTTATCGTATGAATTACCCGGGTTAAGATCATTTCTTCTCATGATTTCAGCTGCCGTAGCTTCATCCATTTTGAAGGCTGTTGTCAGATAAAGTTCGATATTATCATCCGATACATCATTTGCTCTTAATGTATCAATTAATGCTATTTCATCTACAACTGTTGTATTAGCTGCCATTGAGCCTAGTATGTCGTTTATTCTTAAAAGCTCTGCAGCATCTTTTTCGCTAATTGTTTCAATTTCTCCTAAAGCCGCTTCTGTGAAACTTTTACCTTCTGTCATATCTCGTTCGTGTAACATATTGTTGACATCCATTTCAGATACTACTGTAAGGTCAAATACGTAATTTCCGTCAGCATTTTCTTCGTAATATTCTCCTTTTTTGGATTCTTGTAGAGGTGAATATTTATTTCTAACTTCTTCAATGCTTGTTCCAGCTGCAAGTTCTGCTGTTGCTGCTCTTAAATCTTGTAGAGAATATATTTGTATTGTACCTTTATTGGGTGTTACTGTTCCGCTGTAGCCATTTAGTTTTAGTAATGTTTCGTAACAGTCTTTATTTTCTTTTGCGCTGTAGCTTACCCCGTATATATTTTGCATTATACGTGATTCACAGTTTAAACTTGACGGGTTATTATCCCATTTTGTAAGTTCAAATGTGTATGTGCCATCTTCTGATACGCTTACTTTGTTTTCTACTTGTGAACCGTTAACTCCTGCATCTTTTAGTGCATCACCTGTTGGAGTTTTGCCTGTTTCTTGTTGTCTTAGTGCATCTGTTGTTTCACCTTCAGGAACACCTTCAACTTCATCTGTTGGAGTTTTGCCTGTTTCTTGTTGTCTTAGTGCATCTGTTGTTTCACCTTCAGGAACACCTTCAACTTCACCTGTTGGAGTTTTGCCTGTTTCTTGTTGTCTTAGTGCATCTGTTGTTTTACCTTCAGGAACACCTTCAACTTCATCTGTTGGAGTTTTGCCTGTTTCTTGTTGTCTTAGTGCATCTGTTGTTTTACCTTCAGGAACACCTTCAACTTCGTCTGTTTGAGCTTGGGCAGGATTTAAATATTCATTTACGGCGTTTTGTAAATCAGTGTAATTCGGTTCATCATCAAGGCCTATTCCTGCTGCGTATGTAATATCTCCCAATGTAATAGTGTCGTTACCTTCTTCATCATCTAAATTTTGACCTATTTGTTGCATCCAAAAATCAAGTTCTTCTGTGTCAAGTTTATCTTCACTATCCTCATCTGTATCTATATTTAAAAATTCCCATATAGCATCAGCTGTTTCTTCTTTAAAGCCGAAATCTTCAGTTAATCTTGTTTTGAAATCGGAGCTATTAATTTCCTTTTCTTCTTGAAAGACAGATTCTTCTTGTTTATTAAATAAATTTTGAGTCGATTCATTATTCAATTCTTTTTGAACGGCCTCTGCTGCCTTCTTTATATCGAATTTTATTCCTTCCATTCCATTACCCATGATTTGCTCCTTATTAGAATTTACACACTTACTTCCCTCAACGGATATTTTCTGTGTGTTCTTTAGCAAATCATGAAAAAAATTTACAAAACTTAAAAATTAACGTATTCCTCTGGAATCCAAAAGTTGTTCTACTTCCTTTATTAAAGAGGTTCTTAGTGTTTGGTATGTTTTTTCTTTTTTAATAAAAATTTCGCCCACGCCTGAAATTATATAATTAAGGTTTACATCATAGTCAATTAATAATTTACTTAAAAGAGCCAGTCCGGGCATACTTTTAGCATTTTCTATATTTGAGATTGCTTGTTTTGTTATTCCTAATTCTATTGCAAGTTCATCTTGAGATTTTTTGAGGAGTTTTCTCACATTTTTGAACCTAATTCCAATGTTTTCCATAAAAGTTACAACCTAAAAATTAATAAACCAATACTTGACAATCGTAAATATATAGTGTACTGTTATTACATAATGTCAATTATATTATAACATAATAAACTGTTAATTTACAAATTTATTGATGGAATTAAGAATTATGAGAAAAGTTTTTAAAGACAAGTTGGTTGAAGAACACAAACTTATTACTAAATGTATTTTTAGAGGTTTAACAATAGCGCAAATTGCAGAAAAATTAAATTATTCTCAATCTACTGTTTCAAATAGAATGAATAGCTTATTTGAAAAATATAGCGCAAAGACAAGGTTTGAATTTATTTTAAGCGTTTTTAGCGAAGTTATTGGTGAAAATAAGAACCAAATATATAAAAGAGATTTGAAAATATCAAAGCTTTGCGAGGAAATTTCTGAACTTACAACTATTTTATCCTCTCTTGTAGAAAATTCAGACGATAAAAAAAGGTTTGCTTTTTGGCTAAAAAAAGCAAAGGTTTTTTTAAAAAAATAATCTTACTTATTAACTCTCTACTTATTCGATTTTCACGCCCCATTTTTCGGGGCTTTTTTTAAAAGTTTTTTCGATTTAGGGCGTCTAAATATAGAAATTTATATTTCTTAGCTGATTCTTCCCAAGTGAACTTTGTATTTATGCAATTTTTGACAATTTTTTTGAAATCGTCTTTTCTATCATAATATGTCCAAATTGCATTTTTAATCTCGTTTATCATAGATTGAGAATCATATCCTAAAAATTTAAAACCGTTAGCTTTTTCATTAGGATAAGCAATCACGGTATCATCCAAGCCGCCAACAGCTCTTACTATGGGTGCTGAACCGTATTTCATTGCTATCATTTGCGAAATTCCGCATGGTTCAAATAAGCTCGGCATTAAAAATAAATCAGATGCTTTATAGATATCTTCTGATAAATCTGCTTTAAAATCAATCCAAGCCCTCATATTAGAGGAGTTATTCGAAGCCCAAATAAGCATATTTTGATATCCATCTTCGCCTGTGCCTAAAAATACAAAATCACAAGGCAGATTCATAAGTTCAAATTTTGAAAAATCAATTAAATCAAGTCCTTTTTGATATACAAGTCTTGATATCATTGCAACTAAAGGTCTATGCGGATTTATTGGCAATCCGAACGCCTTTTGGATTTTTTCTTTGTATTTTGGTTTTTCTTTAATATCAAAAGGCTTTTTATCGTATTTTGTTCCGTTTAAAATACCGCAAAGTTTGTAAGTTTGACCTCTTAGGGTATAATCCATTCCTTCTCCAAAGTCTGAGCCTAAGATTTCTTGTGCGTACCTTGGGGATACCGTTGTAATTTTATCTGCACAGTATAGAGCACCTTTTAGCCAGTTTACTTTTCCGTAGTGTTCAATGCAATTGTCTTTGTATACGTTATCCCAGCGCATATTTGCAAAATCTATTATGGATTTATCGCATTCACCTTGGTATGCAAGATTATGAATAGTAAATACTGTTTTTGTATCTTTGTAAAATTCATCAAATTTGTAATTTGATTTTAAATAAATCGGAATCATTGCTGTGTGCCAATCGTTCGCATGGATTATATCCGGTTTAAAGTTAAGCAATTTGGCATATTCTAATACTGCAAGATTAAATGAAACATATCTTTGCATTTCATACATTTCATCGCACCATCTTGGGTAAACTACGTTAAAACAAGAAAAATATTTAGGGTTATCCACAAAAAAAACTTTGACTTTTGTTTTTGGTATTTCGCACATTTTTAATTTAAAAATGTGTTGAGAATGCCCCATATTTATCCTTAATTCTGAATTTTCAAGTTCTTTTATATTATATTTTTCTTGATCTATACAGCCGTATAATGGTGTAAAAACAGCACATTCCACATCTTCTTTATCAAGGTATAAGGGAAGTTCTCCCACAACGTCTGCTAATCCGCCTACTTTTGAAAAAGGTGCTACTTCTGCAGATGCAAAAAGAACTCTTAGTTCTCTTTTTTGTTTTTTAAAAACTTTTAAATCCATAACTTCTATCCCTTAAAATATTGAAAGCAATTGTAAAACTTCTTTTAAAAGCTCTTGAGCATCATCTTTTTCTAATTTTTTGAGTGCGGTTTCAAGGGCTTTTTCGTATTCATTTTGATTGTATCCCAAAGATTGTAGTATTGTTTGTGCTTGTGTAATTGTTTCGTTAGAAATTTTCGTATTTTGAATTTTGGATGATATTATCTCCGTTGCTGTGTTTGCTTTTATAAGTTTATCTTTAAGTTCAAGTACTATTTTTTGAGCCATTTTAGCTCCAACACCTTTTGTTTTGGAGATTAGTCTATGGTTTTCTTCAATTACGGCATTTATTAGTTCGCTTGTTTCAAATTCATCTAAAAGAGCAAATGCTACTTTTGTTCCTATTCCTGAAACAGATGTTAAAATGTCAAAGATAACTCTATCTTCTCTGTTTTTAAAACCGCAAAGAGTCATATTGTCTTCTTTGTGTATTAGTTTTGTATATATTTTAATTTCTTCGTCAATATTACCTATGTTGTTTAGCGTTCTTTGATTTACAAGCAGTAAATATCCTATATTACCGCATTCTACGGTGCAATAAGGAAAAGATTTATTGACTAAAACTCCTTTAATATAATCAAACATGATAATTATTAACTCCTTGATTATTATATGTTAAAAAGTTCTTTCTTTTTTAAATGTTTAGAAAATTTTACATTTGGAAATTATGCTTGTTTTACTGTTATAATATAGTCTAAAAGTTATTATTAGCAATTAGCAGGAAGTATGTATGAATAAACAGATGTTTACCGGAGCTCAAATCCTTTTGAAATCTTTATTGAAAGAAGGTGTTGAAGAAATTTTCGGATATCCTGGCGGAGTGGTTTTACCTTTATATGATGCTTTATATATGCAAAATGATATTAAACACTATCTTGTTCGCCACGAACAAGCCGCAGTTCATGCTGCAGAAGGTTATGCTCGGGTTTCAGGAAAAGCAGGTGTTGCTATTGTAACATCCGGCCCCGGTGCATGTAATACAATAACAGGGCTTGCTAATGCATATTATGACGGAACGCCCATGGTTTTAATTACAGGTCAGGTAAATTCAAAATTAATCGGCGGAGATGCTTTTCAAGAAGCTGATATAGTTGGAATTACTCGTTCTTGTTGTAAACATAATTATTTAGTTAAAGATGTTAAAGATTTAGCTCGCATTGTAAAAGAAGCTTTTTATATTGCAACAACAGGCAAAAAGGGTCCTGTTGTAATAGATATTCCTGTTGATATTTTTAATGCTAAATATACATTTAATTATCCAAAAAACGTTGAATTGGTTGGTTATAACCCTAATTATAAGGGTCATCCTTTGCAAATTCAAAGAGCTCTCCAAACCCTGTTTAACGCTAAAAGACCTGTAATTATTTCAGGCGGCGGCGTTGTAGCCTCGAATGCCAGCAGAGAATTAACAGAATTAGCTACAAGACTTCATATTCCTGTAGTGCATACATTAATGGGGACAGGGACTTATCCTGATTCACTAGAAACAAGCCTTGGTATGATGGGCATGCATGGAAATTATTGTGCTAATTTAACAGTTTCTAATGCTGATGTTATTTTTGCAATAGGTACAAGATTTTCAGATAGAATTACAGGCTGTCTTAAGACTTTTGCTCGTGATGCGCAAGTTATTCATATTGACATTGACCCTTGTTCTATTTCAAAGAATGTTAAAGCCTCAATTCCTATCGTGGGTGATGTAAAGAATGTTTTAAATACAATGCTGTCAGAATTATCTAAATCGCATCATAAAATAAATGTTGAATTGAAAGATAAATGGTTTAAGGATATTTGCGAGTGGAAAAAGAAAGTTGCTATTCCTCAAAAAATGTCTGATAAATTGTCTGCTATAACTGTTCTTGAAAAAATATATGAATATACAAAGAAAGATGAACCCATTGTTGCAACTGAGGTTGGTCAGCATCAGATGTGGACAGCTCAGAATTTTAAATTTAATAAACCTAGAAAACTCATTACCTCTGGTGGCTTGGGTACTATGGGATTTGGCTTTCCTTCCGCAATGGGTGCTTGTGTTGCAAATAAAGATTCTTACGTATTGAATATTGCTGGCGATGGTTCAATTCAAATGAATATTCAGGAATTAATGACTTGTGTAGATTATAAATTTAAGGTTATAAATTGCATAATAAATAACGGATATTTGGGAATGGTGCGTCAATGGCAAGAAAAAATTTACAATGAACATTATTCTCAAACAAAAATTTCTTCTCCGGATTTTGTAAAATTAGCAGAAAGCTATGGTGCTCTTGGAATAAGAGTTGAAAAAGAGGAAGAAATTATTCCGGCGCTGAAAAAAGCAATTGAATTTAAGGGTCCTTGTTTAATAGATTTTGTGTGTGAAAATTTTGAAATGGTTTATCCTTGGGTTTTAGCCGGTGAACCGATTGATAAAGTTTTGCTTTCAAGAAAGGAATGCTAATGGGTAATTCAGGTACTAATCATACTATTTCTGTTTTGGTTTCAAATGAGGTTGGCGTTCTATCCAGAATTGTCGATTTATTTTCTGGCAGAGGATATAATATTGAAAGTTTAACAGTGGCTCCTGCGCTTGATAGTATATATTCAAGAGTAACTATTGTAACTCAAGGGGATGATGACGTTATAGAGCAGATTTGTAAACAATTAAATAGGTTGATTCCTGTTATAAAGGTTGCAAATTTATCAATCGGAGATGCTATTGAATACGAAATAGGCCTTTTAAAAGTTTCAGTTAATGATGAAAACAGGTCTGAATTTATGAATATAGTAGCTCAAGCATCGGCTATGATTATGGATGTTAATGATAAAACTTATACCGTTAAAGTTGATGGCGACGAAAAGAAAGTTCAAACATTTGCAGAACTTGTTCGACCTTTTGGAATAAAAGAATTTGTGCGCTCAGGAAAAGTTGCCATTACAAAAAGCGGACAGTTTTCAACATTTAAAAAAGTCAGGGAAGAATTTGCAAAAGTTGAATAGTCTTTGTCTAAAAAAGAGGGTTTATAACCCTCTTTTTATTGTACGTCAGGAAAATTAAAATAAATTAATTCATTTGTTTTGATATTGATTTCTTCGCCTTTTCCCCAAGGGGTGGATCTGTTTTGGTAATCATTCCAGACTTCTTTTCCTTGTCCGTTTAGAATTTTTTTAGTGTTCGATATGTATGATGGTGAAAAGACAAACATTGAATTTGAATCAACTCCGCCTACACCAATTTCTGAATGTTCAAAATCCGCTTTCATTTTTTGTCTGTATGTTGCTTTAATTTCGGATGTAATCTTGTGTGTTTTCCCGTCTTTGCTTGTGTATTCGGTAGGAATGAATGTAAAGCTTGAATTTTTGTGGAATTTTTGCGGTGATACTATGTCGGTCATTTTTCCTGTTATAGTGTCTCCTTTTTTGATTTCTATTCCATCACCAAGATTGATGTCTTTCATTGCTTGAACTTTTATTGTTTCTGATGGATTTGTTGTAGATATTTCGCTGAGGGCTTTGCCTTTAAATACTTGAGCGTTGACAGTCATGACTGTAGTCATTGTAATTAATGACAATAAAACAAATCTTTTAAACATAAATTCTCTCCTTCTTTGTTGGTTATTATATTATGTTGTATACAATAAAGACAAGGGCTTTTAAAAGAAATGTAATACTTTTTTACTGATGAAGAGTGTAAAAAGTGAAGTAATTTTTTTACAGCGCTTGTGCGCTGTTAAAATTACGAATGACCCTTTTGGTGTGTGAGCTCGTGATG
>CALUWL010000043.1 GCA_944324445.1 Candidatus Gastranaerophilales bacterium
GTGCTTCGCACACCTTTGCCCTCGCCTTCGCTTGCCAAGCTTTCGCTAGGCTCGCTCGGCTCGGGTTGCGCAATTATCAGCCGACTTTTTTATTATTTTATCACAACTAAAATTTTACCAAAACTTTTAATGTACCTTTTTTGGAATTATCTTCAAAAGCCTCAACAAAATCTTCAACATCATAAACCTTTTCAACCAAAGGTTTAACATTAATTTTCTTATCTTCAAGCAATCTTAATATAGGAGCAAATTGTCCGCAGCGAGAGCCGGCTACAGTAATTTCATCAACAACTATAGAAGCAAGATTCAAGCCTTCTTTTGCTGTAATCGTACTTTTTAAAACCAATGTGCCTCTCGGTTTAACCAATGAAGCACTTGTTTCAAAACCGCCGGTTGAACCCGTTGCTTCAACCACAACATCAAAAGATTTCCTGTCTTTTTCGGTTATTTCAGATAAAAGCATGGTTTTTGCGCCTAAATCTTTTGAGATTTTCAGCTTATTTTCATGTTTTCCTATATGGATAAAATCAATATTTAATGCTCTAAAAACAAGAGAAATGCAAAGCCCTAACTTGCCATCACCCAATATTGCAACTTTATAATCAGGTTTAATGTGCACCTGCTCCAATATTTCATAAGCAGCTGCAAGGGGTTCTGTGAATGTTGCAGTTATATCATCAATATTATCTGATATTTCAAAAACATTTTTATAAGGCAAAGTAAAATACTCGCTAAAGCACCCGTCTTTTTTATATATTCCTAAAGTTGAACGATTTGGGCAATGTCTTTCAAGCCCCCTATGACACCAAGAGCAATCCCCGCATGCGCAGTTGATTTCACCTACAACTCTTTTGCCGATAAGATCTTTAGGGGCTTCATCACCGGCAGCAACAACGACTCCCACAAATTCATGCCCTAAAACACCAATATATCCCATATAGCCTTTTGTAATTTCATAATCCGTATTACAAATGCCTGCCATTAAGGTTTTGATTAACACCTCGTTTTCCTTTAAATCAGGTTTTTTATAATCTTCAACCAATTTCAATTCTTCATCATAAACGAGTGCTTTCATTTTCGATTAATTCCTCACTTTTTCCTTTATTTCCATTAAATATTTGCTAATTTCAACTCCTGCAATAGCGCCATCTGATACTGCAGTTATAACCTGTCTTAGGGGGGTATTTCTGACATCTCCTATAGCATAAACCCCTTCTATTGTGGTTTTCATAGAACCATCGGTTATAATAAATCCGTTTTTATCTTCCTCAATTTGTCCTGAAAACAATTCAACATTAGGTTCTAAACCAATATAAGGAAAAACACCGTCAACCTTGTATTCTTTTGTTTTCATTGTTTTAATATTTTGCAATTTGATTTTTTCCACTTTATTATCTGCAATAATTTCAACCGGAACAAAATTCAAAAGCAATTCTATTTTATCATTTTCATAGACTCTTTTTTGAACAATTTCATCTGCTCTGAATTTATCACGTCTGTGGATTATATAGACTTTTTTTGCAAATTTCGTTAAATACAAAGCTTCTTCAAGTGCCGAATTTCCGCCGCCAATTACGCAAACCGTTTTATCTTTATAAAAAGCTCCATCGCAAACAGCGCAATAGCTGACTCCGCGCCCAATGTTTTCGCTTTCTCCTTTAATATTGAGCTTTTTGGGTTTAGCACCTGTTGCAATTATAACGGTACGAGCCAAAAATTCATTTTCCATAGTTTTGATTTTTTTAATCGGGGAAATTAAATCCACACTTTCGATTTCCTCATAAGGAAATTTTTGAACATCAAAATTATCCACATGACCTTCAAATTTTTCACATAATTCAAAACCTGAAATTTTTCCAAAACCTAAATAATTTTCTATTTCGCAGTAATTAGTCGGAGTGCCTCCAAGCGCTGATTTATCAACTATAGCGCAATCTAGATTTGCACGTTTTAAATAAAGTGCCGCAGATAAACCCGCAGGACCTCCGCCCAAAATCACGCAATCAAATATCTTTCCTTGCATTTTTCAACCCTTTGACTACTATTTTATCATAAATCCTTATTTTATAGACGACATAATTAAGGATTGGTTCCCGAAATGCGAACACCTGCTATAGCGTATCTTGCTGAATCCTTTTTTACTAAAACATTATCTGTATTATATCTTTCAACTGTAAAATCGTCAGTCCCCGTAAAATTATTACCCAGAAGAACAAAGCTTACGGTTTCTTTATATACAACTTTTTTTCCGCTTTCTTCAACTGTTTTTTCACGCTGAAATTTTAAAGTTTTACCGTCAACCGTCTTATCTTTTATTACAATTTCAGACCTTGCACCTGATTCTAAATTCTCTAAAACCAGCGTATTTCCATAACCCGATAACATCCAGACGTCCCTGCTTTCATAATTAAAAACAGTAGGATTATTCGAACTGTTTAATTTTGAAATCACACCCCAAGAACCAAAAAAACCTTTCGGAATATAATCCTCTGAAACGCCGCCTTTAAGCGTTTGAGCGTTAACGGATACAAAGAAAAATAAAACTAAAATCAGAAATATTTTTTTCATATAAATGATTTTAATTAAATTTCAACAAATTTCAACCCGAAGATTGAGGAATTTTAAAAAAATTATTGTAATATAAGATTGAGGGGAGATTTATTTTGAAACAAACTCTATCTGTAGTCATACCTTTAATGCTAATTATAGCGCTAATTGTAAATCAAGCGCTTCCTGCAGATGCTGCCAAAAAAAATGTTAAAAAAAAGGGTGTAAGTCAAGAAGTATTAACTGAATACACCGAAAGCGTGGATTATTTAACAAAAAAAATATACGAAAGAGAATTCTACACTCCCGAAGATTCAAAAAACCTTATTGCGCTCAAGTTAAAACTTGATGAACAAATGGATATTCTTCCTGAAGCTGCTTTTGCCCCGATTTACTTTAAATTAGGCAATATTTTTAAAATGAGAGGCAACGAAAAAGACGCCGTTGTTTGCTATCAAACAATCCTTGAAAACTTTGCAGATACAGCTTACGGACCTAAATCACGAGATATTTTATCCGAAATGGGTATAGAAATAAAACTCCCGATGGATGAATCCGAAGAAGATTTAGAAGAAGAAATATAAATTTCTTCTTTGTAGTATAATTAGAAAAATTGTATATCAGGAAATAAGGGTGCAATTCCCTAACCGGGCCGCGGCCGTGAGAGTCGGAATGCTGAATTTTATTTATTTTGCGGATTTTCCAAAATAAAATTTTTAAGTATTTGCGCCCAAAAAAGAGGCAAATTTGGTAACACCACTAAATCAAACAACTCAAGCAGCAGGAAAATGTCCTCATGGACTACCTGTTGGCGCATGCCCAATATGCTCAGGGATGGGCGGCTCGATGAAAAAAGATAGAGATAAACCCAGAGTCCCAGGTGAGATGAGCTATAATGAGTGCATGGCGGAATGGATGAAAATACTTGCCGCAAAAGATGCTAAAATTCAAGCACAAAAAGACAGGCTCGAAGCAAATCAACTTAAAGCACTTGAAAACAAAGAATTTTTAAACCTCGATAAAATTCAAAAAAACTTTGATAAATTCTTACAAAACCTCGAAAACCTGCCAGCTATAATAAAAACACCGGTGCAGTTTATTTTAAAAACATTTATAGCTCCCATTATAAATTTAATTGCAAAAATCCCAAATGTAATCAAAAACATACAAAATTTATCTCAAAATATTTTAAATCTAATCTCCTCAACCACAGAAAAACTTGCAACAATTTTAGGTGAAATCAAAAATTTTATACAAGCATTTACCGTAAATAAAATAAAAAAAGCAATTAAAACAATTCTTTCACTTATGACAGAAGATGAAAATGATGAAGAAGAAAATGAAGAAATTGAAAAATTAAAAGCAAGAGAATTAAAAAAAGTTCTAAAAGGAATATTCAGAATAAAACGCCATCCAAAGGAAGAAAAAGATGAAGAAAGTATCGTTTGATATTTACAGAAAAATACAAAAACCATATTCAACAACAGAATCCGCAAGATTTGAAACTGTTAAAGACAATAAAAAAACCGCAGAAGTAAATACCATACAAGGTATTTTATTAAATAACCATATAAAAGATAAAAAACAGGAAGATTTTGACAGTTTTGAAAATATATCAAGACAACTTTTAATTCCTGAAAATTACGAACCCGAAAAAAAAGAACAACCCGATAAAATTAAAAATTCTTTTGATGTTAAAAAAGCCCTAAGACCGCTTGCAATAGCAACAGGAATAAGCCTTGGTGCAATAGTTACACTAAGCTTTTTTATGAAAAGTTATACTAAAATTATGGCAAATAAAGCAGGACTTGTTATGCCGGGAGATTTAGCAAGAAATATAAACATCGTTGAAGAACCCCATTTTGCAATGTATAGAGCGCTAAGAGATCCTAATGCAAAAAATATATTAGGTCTAATCGGTGTCGGTATAATGACTGCTACAACCGTATGCGCCAAAAATTTTGTTGACGGCACGAAAGAAATATGGATTAAAAAACAGAACTGCGACATAGAACACGACCTTCAAAAAGACTTAATCGACGTTGAAGCAGAAGCCTTTTCCAAAAAATTAAAAATAGTAAACGATTTATTAACGGATACAACAAGCTATTTCAAATCCGTACTAAGTAAAAACGGAGATAAAGATACGAATTTTAAAAGCTTTTTGAATTTTAAAGGAAAAGAAAAAAATGAAGAAAATGAAGAAAATAAAAAATCAAATACTAAGCTGATTTTAGGAATTATAGCAGCAACAGGAGGGCTTGTCGGGCTTTGTTTCGGACTTTATAAAAATTTTCAAAAAACAGCAGTTAATCTGGATTCATTTTATAAAAAATTTGAAGATAAAAAAATAAGAATTGAAATTGAAAACGCGGTAAATGAAGCAGATAAGAAAAATGCAATAGAAAAACTTATTGCAATTTTAAAAACAATTAACGCTAAAGATCAGACAATAAAGGATAATCTTTCAAAAATAAAAGATATAACCCCTGATGAAATAAAAAGCGCAGTTGAAGAAGTTAAAAAAGCTCAAATATACGCTCAAGCTCCCGAAGCGCTCGGCGGCATAAGCAAAAAAATCCAATATTACTGCTATATAAATGAAGAAAGAGGACATTTATATAACTGGATTTTAAACCCCGAAAACGATTTCAATAAATATCTTTTCCTTTCTTTTTGCGCTATAAGCTCAACAGGCTATATCTTGCGCACTGTTGCAGATGCCATTAAAAATGTCATTGTCGGACGTGAAAATTCAAAGAGCGAACTAAATTTAAGAAAACAGCTCGTTCAAGTTGAAGTTGACAATTTCAAAACGAAAAAAATGAGCGCAATTAACCCAATGCTTGAAAATTTCCGCTTTCAAGCTCAAAAAGGTAAATCAAAAGAAGAACTAAAAGAGCTTGCTGAAAACATTCTAACGGAAATTAAAAACGGTCCGCCTTACGTATATTCATAAAAAAACTAGATTTGCATTGATTTAAATTCATTATATGCATTTAGCATTTGATTTCTTAATTGAATTGCCATTTGCATAGCAAGGCTAGATTTTTGTGCTGAAATCATTACTTCATGAACGCTTATATCTCCGCCTGAAGCAAATGTTTCAAAATCAACTTCGGCTTGTTTATCAACAGCATTCAAATCACTTATACCTTTTGAAAAACCTGAGCCTATATCTTTTGCAACCTTTTCAACAGGAGAAATATTTTGATTTTTCTCTATTGAATTATTAACCGTGCCAAAATCATTAATCTGCGCTCCTGCTTGAATGGGGGGCATATTTTTGTTCATTGAATTAAAAATATCACTAAAATTTGATGCACTTTCTAAATTCTTATCAGCACCCGTAATAGAGCCTGAAAAGGCTTTATTAAATTCATTAATTGAATTATCAAAACCGTTCATATTAAAATTCGGATTAATTGAAAAATTACTCCCCATAATAAAACCTCATTATATATTTATAGCACTTTGTATCATTGATTTTGTAGTTTGAGCAATAGTAACATTAGCCTCATAAGCTCTTGAAGCATTAACCATATTCACCATTTCTTCTACCACATTAACATTTGGAAGTTCCACATAACCGTTTTCATCCGCATCAGGGTGATTAGGATCATACACAATTCTTGTCGGATTTGCAGCATCTGTTATAGAATCAACCATAACCCCTTTAGATATAACATTATCGCTTAATGTTACTCCGCCTTTTAAATAAGGTTCTGAAGGAGCGTCAAATTCAACACTGACATTGCCTTTGGGGAAAGAAGCTCCTTTATTTAAAACCATTTCTTTAAAATTAACTTGTTTTTTATGATAAACCTGTTTTTCACCAAACTCATTTCTTGTAGTGTTAACATTTGCTATGTTTGATGAAACGGTATCCATTTTAATTCTTTGCGCATGCATTCCTGTTGCAGCTATATCAAAAACATTAAAACTCATATTCTATCCCCTTTAAATCAATACCTATTGATTTTGACCTTTTATGACATTACTCAATGCCGCATAAGATTTAGATAACAAATTTGCAACAACTTGATATTGCATACCATTTTTTGCTTCATCCATCATCTCAACTTCAAGATTAACATTATTTCCGTCTAATCCGTTTGGCTCAGCCATATCATTTTCAACATCGATTGAAAAACCGCTATCAACCTGAGAATTTAAAAATGCAATTTGAGCAGGACTTTGCCCCATTAAAACATTTTTCGGATTATTTTGATATTCAATTGAATTTTGAATTTTCATCTGCTCTTTTTCGTCTTCTCTTTTAATTATTTCTTGCAGATTAGATTCAAAAGAAACTTCTTTTCTCTGATACCCCGGAGTAAGAGCGTTAACTGTATTGGCGCTGATTGCTTTTGCCCTTTCATTAAGCCCGTCTAGTGCCATTGCGGCTATTTCTTTTGTCCTATTTGTAACTATATTCATAATTCTATCCTTAAAATTATTTTATTTGGTTTGAGCAAGCGGAAGCGAAATCATAAATTCCGTTTCGTTGTCATCGCTTTTTGCTAATTCCATTGTTCCAAATTGCGAACCAATTAACCTCTTGCAAACCGAAAGTCCTATTCCCCAACCGTCTTTTTTAGTAGTATAACCTTGTTCAAAGATTTTTTCTTGGTTTTTTTGTTCGATTTTTTCACCATGATTTATGAAAGAAATATTAATTTTTTCATCCACCTGTGCAAGTTTAATTATTATCTCATCACCTGAAGTGCTATCATTTGCATTTTTAATTATATTATTTATCACAATTAAAAACTTATCTTCATCAACAAAAGCGTTAGCCTCGACTCCTGCCATTTCATCAATTAAGACTATTTTATTATTTTTTTCTTTAACAAGACCATTATACATTTTAATTGAATCTAAAATAATTGATTTAACATTTCTTTCCTGCAAATTAATAACATCAAGATTTTTAAATTGTTCAATTTGATTTTTTATTACCGCTATTGATTTTTTAATAGGTTCAATTGTTTCAAAATCCTGTGTTTTCTTTTCAAAAATTCTTGCGTAAATATCCAATATGCTTAATTGATTTTTAATTTCATGAGCAATTTGACGAACATTTTGATAAATTTCATTTCTAAATGTTGTATTTACGGTATTTACATTTCTATAATTTTCCTGAACTTTTGTATTATATTCATTTTCTTTAATAGTTTCTTCAAAAAATTTTAAAATATTATGCACCGCTTCATTCATTAAATTGTTCTCGCGGCGTTCAGGACGATAGGAATAAAATTCCTCATCGTAGTTAATCAAAAACACATTTTTTAAAGTTTCATAAACGTTAGAAACAAGTTTTGAATTTAATTTCAGATATATCTCAAATTTATCCTTCTCAACTTCTCTGAATATAAATGCACAATTATACCTATGTGTTGAAAGTACAATAAAACCAACATCTTCAACATCAAACTTTGAAAATTCAAAATCACTGAATTCTTTTAAAGTAACGTTTGCCGAATATTCAAGACGCTTAATTAGCCCTTCTGTTTCGGGAATATTTTTAAGTCTTAAAAAAGCAATTGCTTTTGAATTATTTGAAGCAACAGGTTCTAATAAACTCCGCACCAAGGATTTAACTATCGAGCTTGAATATAATTCATTTTGAGTTAAATCCTTGTTTTCGAAGTATGTATTAAAACTGTTTTTTATTTTATTTGTCATCTAACTTACCATTAATATATCTTTGACAAATTTAATTACAGATTTATTTTTAAACTGCAATTTTCTTTGTCTTAGGCTTAAAGCCTTTGTTGATAGCATAAAGCACAGCTTGTGTTTTTTCTTTAACTTGAAGTTTTTGGAAAATATTGTTAACGTGAGTTTTTACTGTTGTTTCAGAGATGAATAATTCTCTTGCAACATCTTTGTAAGTAGCTCCTTCAAGCAGTAAAGATAAAACTTCTTCTTCTCTGTTTGTTAAGTAATGAAGTAAATTTTCTTCTCCGTCATCTTCCTGATTGTTGCAGCCATTCTTTTCAAAATCTTGGAAATATTCAAAGAATTTAGAACATAAAACATTCGGAAGATAAATTTTGCCCATGGATACTTCATCCAATGCTTTAATTAATTGAGCTGACACCATTGTTTTTAAAACATAACCGCAAGCACCAACTTTCATTGCTCTATAAATCAAATCCGCATCATCATAAGCAGTTAAAACAATTATTCTTGTTTTTAATCCTAATTTTTGAATTTCAGCAATAGCATTTACTCCGTCCATTTCAGGCATATTGATATCCATTAAAACAATATCGGGCTGATATTTTTTAATTAAAGAAATGGCAACATTAGCATTTCCGGCATTAGCAATAACTTCATAGTCGTTTTCAAGATTAACAAGCTCACGAACGCCTGAAGCATGTTCATATTTGTCATCTACAACAATGACTTTTTGCTTTCTTTTAAAATCCACAGTTCTTCTCATTACCCCTCCAAAAAGTATATTTTTTTGTAAATTTTAATCCATTTTGCGTAACTTACATTTTGAATATACTTCTTTTAGGCGGTTTATTCATCAATAGCAAGATTTAAATTTAACCTATTTGTTGTGGTTCTTTTTATCTAAATCTTTAGATTGAGATATAAATTTCATACAAATAGATTAAATATGTTTTTTGAAATTGAGTTAAGATAAAGCCTGAAGATAAATCAGGTAAAGCTATGGAATTTCATATAGGACAACATTGGATAGTTAATATTTTAGGGCTGAATGTCCACATGGACACACTTATCACCTTGTGGATAACAATGGCTATAGTAATATTTTTTGCTCTATTAGCTGTGGGCAATCTTAAACTTGTACCGTCAAGAATACAAGCAGTTTTTGAAAATATTGTATCAATATTTTCATCCCTTACAAAAGATATGGGCGAAGAAGGAAAACGCCACACGCCTATTTTAATTGCATTATTCCTATTTATAATAACAGGTAACTTAATAGGACAAGTACCTTGGAAAATATTAAACTTTATACCTGCTTTTCGTTTATCACACGGTGAACTTGCTTCTCCTACAAACGATATAAACGTAACAGCAGCTTTAGCTGTAATAGTTTTAATATACTACATAGTATCGGGCGTAAGGTTAAAGGGAATAGGATATTTCAAACACTATTTCCAACCCGTTTGGTTTATGACACCTTTCAATATGCTTGAAGATATCGTAAGACCTCTGACACTAGCGCTCCGACTTTTTGCCAACATATTGGCAGGAGAAATATTAATCATGGTTTTAGGCGGATTAATTGCATCATTACTAAGTCCTGAAGCAGTTAACAGTTTTTGCCAAAATACATTAGGCGGAATTTTACCTTCAAGCTGGGTTTATAATATAGGTTTATTTTTAGGTTCGCTTCTACCTTTACCTATTATGTTTTTTGAATTATTTGTAGCATTTATACAAGCTTTAGTATTTACGCTTTTAACAAGCGCATATATCCAAGGTGCAGTAAGTAAACATTAAAAAGGAGAAAATAACTATGGATTTATCAGTTTTGAAATTTATCGCAATGGGTCTTGCAATAGGCTTTGGTGTAGTAGGCCCCGGTATTGGTCTTGGACTTGCAACAAAAGCAATTATTGAATCAATTGCTCGCCAACCTGAAGTTGAAGGTCAAATTTCAAAATATTTCTATATTGGCGCAGGTTTAATTGAAGCATGTGCAATTTATGCCCTGCTTGTCGTAATTTTAATCGGATTTGTTTTAAAATAAGATATTTTTTGTGCAGTTAAGAAAATTCTTAACTGCACAAATCAGGAGAATACAGCAACAATGTTAATGCAAATTGACGGAACATTTATTTTTGTAATTATAAGCTTTCTGATTTTTCTTTTCATCATTAAAGCTATACTTTTCAACCCTATAACAAAAATTATCGATGAAAGGGAAAAATTTTATGCAAAAAATACAAAAATGGAAACCGAATCAAAAGAAAAAATGAATGCATTAATAAATCAAAAAGAAAACGCCCTTAAAGAAAGCAGGCTCGAAGCGGCACAAATTATTAAAGAAACATCAAAAAAAGCAAATGATAAAAGTATACAAACACTAAAAGAAACAAAAAAAGAAGTTCAAAATAAGATTGAAAAAAACAAAGAAGAATTAGATCTTGCAAAGAAAAATTCCAAAATGGAGCTAAAAGGTGAAGTTTCAAATTTTGTTTCTTCAATTGTTTCTAAAATTCTATCTGATAATATCAAGGTAGAAATAGAAGAAGAAAGAATTAAAAAGCACTTAAATATCTAGGTAAAAACAATGCAGACAAGCTTATTTGAAAGTATTTTAAAAACAAACATCATAAATTTCATCATAGTAATATCAACTCTTGTGTGGATATTTAAAAAAGCCAATCTTGGTGCTTTAATCCAAAAATTAGCAGATGATATAAGAATATCTGTTGAAAAAAGTTCAAATAATGCTCAAAGTGCAATAAGTCAATATAAATCAACTAAAAAAGCAGTTAAAGATACACCCAAATTACAAGAAGAGATTATATCTCAAGCAAAAAGCAACGCTCAAAACATTAAAGAAAAAATTAAACAAAAAACTTTATACGAAAAAAATGAGCTTATAAAAAATATTGAAAAAATAATTTCAAGCCAAAAAGAAAAATATAAAAAACTAACTCTTGACGAAGTTTATCTTGCAAGCATAGATTTGGCAAAAGAAGAAGTTCAAAAGAGATTAGATGAAAACACTCACCAAAAAATTATAGAAAAATCAATAGAAGAACTCAATAAAATTGAAGGAAGCCTGTCTTGAATAAAAATATCGATATCAAAAATATGAAAGTTGCAAAAAGATATTCTCATGCACTGGCGCAAAGTGCAGAAAATAACATTGACGAAATTCTTGATAACTTAAAAGCAATCAATGAAGCAATCTTTGAAAATCAAGATTTAAAGACTTTCTTTGAACATCCTGTTATTTCTCTTAAGGATAAAAAAGAAGCGCTAAAAAGCGCTCTTGAAAATAAAATAAATATTTTGACATTGAATTTTATAGAAACTCTTTTGGATGAAAATCGATTTGGCGCATTTAAGACAATATATGAACTTTTTAAAAAAGAAGCAGATACAATCAAAAATAAACAAGAAATTGAAATTGTAAGCGCTGTTAATATAAATGACGATTTAAAAAAACGATTGGAAGAAAAATTAAAAGAAAAACTAAAAAAAGATGTAAACCTAAACTATAATCTGGATGAAAACATTATAGGCGGACTTATAGTAAAAATCGAAGATAAAATCGTGGATTTAAGCTTAAAAACTAAGTTTGAAACACTAAAAAGATATTAATAACATAAAGAAAGGCAAATTTTATGTCATCAACAATAAACAGTTCCGAAATAACGGCAATAATCAAACAGAAAATTGAAAACTACGAAGAAAAATTAAAAGTAGATAACGTAGGCTCCGTAATTGAAATTTCAGACGGTATTTCAAGAATATACGGATTAAGCAATGTTATGTCATCTGAACTTGTAGAATTTGATGACGGTAAAGGAACACTTGGTATAACTTTAAACTTAGAAGAAGATAATGTTGGGGTTGTTATTCTGGGCGATTACACTGAAATCAAAGAAGGCATGACAGTCCGCTCAACCGGAAAAATTGCTTCAATTCCTGTTGGAGATGCCCTAATTGGAAGAATTATCGATCCTACAGGTGTTCCAATTGACGGCAAAGGCGACATTCAAACAAACAAAACCCGCCCGATTGAAAGAATAGCACCGGGGATTATCGAAAGAAAATCTGTCCATGAACCGCTGCAAACAGGTTTAACTGCAATTGATGCTCTGACTCCTATCGGCAGAGGTCAAAGAGAACTTATAATAGGCGACAGACAAACAGGTAAAACCGCAATTGCAATTGATACAATTATTAA
This sequence comes from Candidatus Gastranaerophilales bacterium, assembly GCA_944324445.1. Lineage (GTDB taxonomy): Bacteria > Cyanobacteriota > Vampirovibrionia > Gastranaerophilales > Gastranaerophilaceae > RUG14156. The sequence goes on from CALUWL010000043.1 coordinate 12,461, forward strand.
CCAAAAAGGTAAAGACGTAATATGCATATACGTTGCAATAGGTCAAAAAACTTCGACAGTAGCTCAATTAGCAAAAACTTTAGAAGAAAAAGGTGCCATGGATTATTCAATCATAGTATCCGCAACAGCTGATAACTCCGCACCGCTTCAATATATTGCTCCTTTTGCAGGCTGTGCAATCGGTGAAGAATTTTTAGAAAACGGAAAACACGTTTTAATTATATACGACGATTTAACAAAACACGCTCAAAGCTACAGAGCGATGAGCTTATTGTTAAAAAGACCACCGGGACGTGAAGCATATCCTGGGGATGTATTCTATTTACATTCAAGACTTTTAGAGCGTGCATGTAAATTATCCGACGAACGCGGCGCAGGCTCTCTAACAGCCCTTCCGATTATTGAAACACAAGCAGGGGACGTTTCTGCATACATTCCAACAAACGTTATTTCAATTACAGACGGACAAATATTCCTTGAATCAAACTTGTTTAACGCAGGTCAAAGACCGGCAATTAATGCAGGTATTTCGGTATCTCGTGTCGGCGGTGCCGCTCAAACAAAAGGCATTAAACAAGTTGCAGGACAATTACGTTTGGATTTAGCACAATACAGAGAACTTGCAGCATTTGCTCAATTTGCTTCAGATCTTGACCCTGCTACAAAAGCTCAACTTTTAAAGGGTGAAAAATTAACACAAGTCCTTATCCAACCGCAATATAATCCGCTTAGCGTTGCTCAACAAGTTGCAATATTATATTGCGCAAATGAAGGATACGTTAATGATGTTGAAAATAAAGATATTCAAGAATTTAAAAAGCAATTCTTTGAATACTTTTCATCAAATTGCTCTGAACTTGAAGCAAAATTAGATGCTGGTGCAAAACTTGAAGATAAAGACAAAGAAGAACTTACAAATCACATTAAAAACTTTAAAGAAAATATTTTTAAAGTTTAAACGGTAAAAAATTATGGCAAGCTTAAGAAATATAAAAGACAGAATAAATAGTATAAAAAATACTCAAAAAATCACAAAAGCAATGAAGATGGTTGCTGCGGCTAAAGTTAAAAAAGCTGAAAATGCGGTTAAATCATCTCGTCCTTTTACTTTTGAACTTTATAAAATGTTCTGCTGGGCATACAAACAAACCCTAAAAGATAAATGCGAAAAAATTAAAACAGAACACAGTATTGATAATTATTCTGCCCTTTTAACCGAAAGAGAAATAAAAACAGTGGGAATTGTTATAATTTCTTCAAATAAAGGGCTTGCAGGTGCATATTGCGCCAATATTGTAAGATGTGCTTTGAATTTAATAAAAAAATTCAAAAACGAAGGTAAAAATGTAAAAGTTTATCTCGTTGGTCAAAAAGCTGTTCCTGCAATTAAAAATGCTAAAAGCAGACTTGATTTTGAAATAGAAAAAACATACATAAATATACTCGATGGCATAAATTCATCCTCAGCTTACACAATAGCTACAGACCTTGCCGATGATTATATAAAAGGAGAAATTGATTCAATCGAACTTGTTACAACAAGATATAAAAATATGATGACATACACGGCAGAAAACTGGCAATTACTGCCTGTTGTAGCGGATAGCGAAAGAATTAAAGAATTTAGAAATAAAGAACTTGATGAAGAATTAAAAATCAACAATCAAGAAGGTCATATTGAGCCATTAAGCGAATTTTTACCGAATTTACAAACAGTTCTATCAAAAATTGTCCCAATGTTTATAACAAACGTTATATTCCAAGCGCTGCTTGAAGCACAAGCAAGCGAACTAGCCTCAAGAATGACTGCTATGGGAGCTGCTACAAATAATGCAGCTGAGATGATTACATCTTTAACAGTTGAATACAATAAAGCCCGCCAAGGAAAAATCACTCAAGAGATAACAGAAATTATATCAGGCGTGGGCGCACTGAAATAAAAATTATAGTTTATAAATATGAGACAACCTTTAAACTGATAAAGGTTGTTTTTTTATAAAAAGTAATTGAAAATTATTTAATGTACCTATGGATACAGTATTGAATAACTATGGTCTTTATATTTAATTTCAATTTCGTCTGGATAATATTGCCTGCATACATTAATGCAATTATTTTTCAAAGTTTCTAATGAAATATTTAATTTACAATCTGCGCTGCCATCATAGGGTGTACATGAATAGTCCCAAGCTGTTGCAGCCCAATTCCATTTGCTTTCATATCCAGTAGCAGTACAACCTGCGCCTGCCGAATTTAAAACACTAAACGTTGCATCGCAAGCACAAGGTGCGCCTCTATGATCTGTCCCGCAATCATTTGGAGAGCTCATTCTTGTTTTTCCTACAACAGTTGTTCCGCACACAACAGCAACCATAAAAAATAATAAAAAATGTTAGTACTGCGTTTATATTGTTAATTACATACCGCATCTGGCATAACAATTACCTCTGCCAGATATAGGTCCCCATCTTCTTACAACAGCTGATCTGTCAATGCATCTGCCTTGAGATGCATCCCATTCTTGCCAATAATTCCAAACATCACAATTAAATTTGTTTGGGCCAATGTGGGCACAATGTTGTTCTTCTCTTCTTGTTGTATTGCAAGGTACAACACATGTTCCGTTTGATAAG
>CALUWL010000044.1 GCA_944324445.1 Candidatus Gastranaerophilales bacterium
TGTTGATTTTAGAGAGCTTTTAAAAGATTTAACCCAAGAATTTAAAAGAGTAAGAATAGATTTAAGGCACATTGGCGTAAGGGATGAAACTTCAATTCTTCAAGGGCAAGGTATTTGCGGTGAGGATTATTGCTGCTGCAGATTTTTAAAGAAATTCGAACAAGTTAATACAAAACTTGCTCGTGATCAAGGTATTCCGATTACCCCCGGAAAAATAACGGGAGCTTGCGGAAGACTTTTATGTTGTTTAAATTATGAATATAAAAACTATCTTGAAGTTGCAAAAACACTGCCGCCTGTGGGTTCGGGTGTTATGACATCGGATGGCGTCGGAAAAGTTTTTATGGTTAATTTTCTTAAAAAGACCGTAAGCGTTAAACTTGAAGACGGTAAAATTAAAGAATATCAAAAAAATGAAATCGAAATGATAGACGGTGAAGTTAATATTGATATTGACATCGATAATAATTTAAATTATCAGGAAGAAGAAGTTGTTGATATAAAATCATTAGAAGATGATAAAAATTCATCAACAGGAAATATTTAAAGGTTAATTATGGAAAATTTTACAAGTGAAAAATTGGCTTCAGTAATGGCAAGAATTTTAGATGATAATAAAGCAAAAGATATTGTCATTTTAAATGTTTCAAATGTATGTTCTTTGTCTGATTATTTTATTATAGCGACAGGAACTTCGACTCCTCAAATTAGAGGTTTAACGGAAAATTTAAGAAAAAAAATTAAAGATATTTTTAAAAGAATACCTATAGGAGAAGAAACTGAACGCCAAAGCAAATGGAATTTATTGGATTATGGCGAAGTTGTAGTTCATATTATGAGCGAAAGTGAACGTGAAACATATAAGATAGAAAAATTCTGGTCCCATGCCCTTATTTTAGACAGAGAAGTTTGGGAAGCAAATTCAAAAGAATATGCTCAATATGAAAATTAATTTTTTGCATTTTAATTTTATATAAGATATTATAAATATAGTCTGGATAATTAGTCCAAGTAGTAGCAAAAAAATATATTCAGACGTGTTAAATAAATAGATGTGTTGTTAGATATAAAGGAATTCGCTTATGAAAATTTCTTCTGTTAGTGTTGGAAAAATTCAACCGGAAATTGCGTTTGCAAAAAGAAAAGTTACTCCTCCTGTGTATAGGAAAAAACAAGAAATACCGGATGTATATGAAAGAAAGAAAAAAAGCGGATTTAAAAAGATTATTCCTTATGCTTTAGCTGCAACTGTTGCTGTTGGCTCTGCGGCATTAGGATATTTTTTGGCTTCTAAAAAAGCTGATAAAATAGCTCAAAATCAAACAAAAAACCTCGAAGCATTAAAAGAGCGTACAGAAACCATTTTAAAAGGTTTACAAGAAAAAATTCAAGAACCTGAATCAAAAACTTGGCTTGCAATACTTGCTCTTGCAGGTTTTGGCGGATACGAAGCAGGCAAAATGACAGAAGATGACGCTAATCGAGTTATAGATAACATTGCCCATGGTCAAACACCTCTGCAAGCTGCAGCTTACGGGGCTGCTGATCAAGTAGGCAAAATTTCTAATTTTGCAACAAATCCTACAAGTCAAAAATATGGTGCCGATTTTTACGGATTATCATTATTAACTGAAAGTAATGTATTAAATAGAAAATCAGGCAAATATAAAGCTGCTATAGATTTTATTAGAAATATAGGTTATGAAAAATTAACTTCTACAAAACCTCTGCCTCCTTTAGATAAAAAAATTGAAGATATGTCAATTTGGTCTGTTACATCAGAATTTGCACCTATAAAAGAAGGCGGTTTAGGTTCTGTTCCGGTTGAAGTTAGAAATAATATAGCAAGACTAGGTATTCAAATTCCTACTTTTGTTCCTATGTATTTACATGAAGGAATATCAACATTTAGTAAGGAAGATGGAGAACTTGTATATAATTACAAAGGGAAACATTTTAATTTAGAAAAACTTGTTTCTTTTAAAATGGATGTCTTTAAAAATGGAAAACCGCAAACAGTTCCTGTTGAATTTTATTTATCTAAAGAACAAGTCCATGGAGGAGTTGAAAGACAATTAATTTTAATAAAATGTGATGAATATTTTGACGGTACAATTTACGAAACGAATTCAAAAACTGAAGAACAAGAAAAATTTGCCGTTATGTCAAAAGCTGTATATGAATTTGCCAAACTTAAAATGGATGGTGCTAAAGCTTTAAAAGATGTTGAAATATTTTCAAGTAATGAATTTAGAAGAATTAAAACCCCTGATGCTTTTATGTTAAATGATTGGCAGGCAAGTCCGATTGCAGCACTTGCAAGATATAAATCAGGCATGGAAAATGCTTATGATAAATTATCTGATGAATCGGCTAAAGCTTTACAAAATATGAGAATTATAACTTTAGGTCATAATGTTGCTCATCAAGGTAAAACCGAAGATAATAATAATGAATCTCAAAGAAAAGCTTCAACTTCAAATATATTAAATACTTTATTTGATAAATATACTTATGATATTGTATCGAATGCAAAATTACAGACAGCCAAGATAGATCCTTATGATTACGGTTTGCAAAATCTTGATAATGTTCTTGTAATGAATTATTCTAATCCAAGCTCTAACCATGTTAACTTTTTAAATATGGGCATAGTTTTAAGTGATTATTTTAATCCTGTTTCAAAAAATTATGCAAAAGAATTGGTTTCACCTGAACACAGAGAATTATCTCATTCACTTCAATGGGCATTAACTCAAAAAGATAAAGCAGGAAAATTAGTTGGTGTAATAAACGGTAATGACTATAACAACATTTCATTACGTGCTAAAAGAAATGATATAAAGAAATTTTTAGGTATTGATTTTGAAGCAATATCTAAATTAAGTCCTTTTGAAACTTTACTTAAAAATAAAGCAATAAATAAAAAGAGATTTTATAATGATTTTGCTTTGCCTTTCTCAAATTCACCTTCAAAAACACCTGAAGAAATAGCTAATGTTAGAAATATAACTTCAAGATTAGAATTTTGTGAAGGTGCGCAAGGCACTAATATGCCTGTACTTTCGGATGAAGAAATTGCAAAAACACCATTTTTATTCTCCGGCGGAAGGCTTGTAAGCCAAAAAGGTATCGGAATATTATGTGATTCAATTAAAATGTTGTTTGATAATTGGGAAAAAGATTTTCCGAATTGTCCTAAGCCAATATTTTATATAGCAGGTTCTGATGGCGAAGGCGGCGCACAAAGAAAGAAAATAGAAGACTTAAAACAAGGATTATCTAAAGAAGATAATGATAGAATTTTATTTGCTCATGGATTTGCCAGCTTATCAGGTTTTATGACAGCGTCTGACTTTTTCTTAATGCCATCTATATTTGAGCCCTGCGGATTAACTCAAAGTGAATCTATGGCGGTTGCTACTCCTGTTGTTGCTTCTGCGGTTGGCGGTATAGTTGATACAGTAAATAGAAACGGTAAAGAAAACGGAATTTTAACCGATATTGATAAACCATTGGATGCTAATGAATTTTATAAAGCTATTAAAAAAGCTCTTCAAATATATTACTTTGATAAACCAAGGTATAATAATATGATTAAAGATTCAATAGCAGAAGATTTTAGCTGGATTCAAAAAGGTAAACAAGGTTCAACTTTCGAATATCTTGATATTTTTGGTATCAATAAAAACGATTTACCGGATGTGGCGTAAAGATAAAAATAAAAAGGCTTGGTTTTTGCCAAGCCTTTTTTATTGTTCAACATAACTTATTAATTTTTCAACACAGCTTTGAATTGAATTAATTTTATCTTCAATTATTTCTACTCTGTTTGAAAGCATTTTTGTTTGTGTCATATTTTCATAGAAAATATCTATAAATTGACTCGGATTAAAGCTTTCTGCTTGTGCTTGTGTCATAAGTTCAATTTTTTTAGTTAATTCAATTATTTTGTTATCTTGATTTTGAGCATGTTTAATAAGGTGTTTTAGAGCATTTTCAACTTTTGTGTTGAATTCTGAATGAGTTCTTGATTTTTCGCTTTGAATTAAGCGTTCTTTAATATCTTCAAAACCTATATTTTGAATATCTTCAACTTTATCAGTCAGCTCGTTAATTTTTTCTACAGCATCTTTAAACCATCCTGCAAGATGACCAAGTTCTGCTTCTACATCACGATTTATTTTAACATTTTCAAGTGCTACTGTTCTTAATTCAATTGTTTTTTCAATTAAATTTCTGAAATCATCATTTCCGGAGATTGATTTTTCAACACTTAATTTTATTTTTGCTAAATCAGATTCAACATCTTCTAATGTATATGAATAATTTGAATTTTCATCAGTTGTTCTGATTTTTTTAATTGCACTATCTAATTTATTGAATTCGCTTATTAAATTTTCTTTTATTTCTTGAGAAATATTATTTTTTAAATATTCAAAATTAGATAAATATTCTTGAACTTTGTTTGAAAGGTCATCAATATTGCTGTTTTGCTTTTCAATATCGGAATTATCTTCTTCTTTTTCTAAAAGTGCAGAAATTTTTTGAACATTATCTTTTAATTTTTGTTCGATTTGTTCTTTTATTTCTTTTAATTCATCGGATAATTCAATATTAAATTCTTCAATGCTTTGTATTTTTTCAGACATTTTAGACATTGAAGAAATAACACCTTGAAGATTTTTACTTTCTTCGATGGTTGCTATTTTCATTGATAAATTTGAAGCACTTGATTGAATTTCTTCTAAGAGTTCTTTTGCGTTATGTATTTGCTGCAAATTTGTTCTATCGATTTTTGTTTCGATATCAACAACAGTTTCACGCAGGGATTTCTTTTCAATTATATTGTCTAAATCCGCTCCGATATAATTATCTAATAATTTATCAATTTTTAATTCAAATTGTGATAGTGAATTTTTGTTTGTCTTATCAATTCCGACAATACTTTCTAAGATATCGCTTTTGATTTCGTTTAAGATATCTTGAGCATGCGCATTGTTGGAATTTAGAGTGTCGTTTAATTTATCCGTTGTGTCATTGCTGAAATTTTCAAGTCCGACTTCAAGACTTGCTAATTTGTCTGCAATTTTATCCATTGAATCTGCTTGTTTTATAGAAAATTCTTGAAAATCAACTTTAAAATTAACAAATTCTTTTTCAACTCTATCGCTTATTGATTCAACACTGTCTACAAGATGGTCTGAAAGTCTTTGTAAGTCGACTTTTAGAGTGTCTAAAGTTTCAATATTAATTGTTTTTGTGTCATCTTGGATTTTGTCTACGGCATTTTTAAGATTTTCTTGAACGGAAGCAACAACTTCCGAAAAAGAATTTTTAATTTGTCCTAAATTTGCACTGTTTTCTGTTACAACATGAGTCCTAAAGATTTCTAATTTATCTGAAATAGTAGGAATTGCTTCAGAAAGTTGAGTTAAAATTTGCATGCTTGAAACAGAATTCATATCATTCAAGCTTAATTGCATGTTTTGAATTGATGATTGAATTTCAAGCGTTATATCTCGCAAATTATCGGATAAATCTTTAATGTTTTTTCCTAAATCCTGATTTTTGAGTTCTTCCATAGCTCGTTCTATGGGTTCTTGCAGGATTTTAATGTTGCCTTCGTTGATTGCATTTAAATCTTTTTTAAATGAAGTTAAACCAATTAAAAGAGCTTTAATATCTTCTTTTGCATTATTTAAATATCTTTCAAATTCTGCTTCGTGTTGATGAGATTTATATAAGATTTCATCATTTATAAGATTGTGGACATCTTTTAATTCGCTGCCAAGCCCTTGAATAGTTGTTTGAAGGTTTCTTACTTCATCTTTTGTATTAGTTAAATTAGCACTTAAATTTTGAAGGTTGTTTGAGACACTGCTAACACTATTTGTAAGGTTATAAACTTCAGTTTTAACTCCTGCGTCTCCTGCTGTGTTTATAACTTTTTGAATTTCATATTTAACTGTTTCAATTTGATTTCTAATTTCAGTGCTGAAAGCTTGAAGTTCTTGTCTGGGGTCAATTGATGCTATGCTGTTTTGCATAGAATTAATTGAATTTGTAAGATTTTTTACTTCTTTTAGTGCATCATTAAAAATATTTTCTCTTGAATGAACAGCATCAATTAGACTTGTTAAATCCCTATATTTATTATCTATAATTGAAATCGCTGAAATAACGGAATTGACGTTTCCTGTAATTGTATCGAGTTCGGCTTTAATTTCAAGAAAGTCATCTTTTGAATTATGACTTTTAATTTGTTCTAAAAAGTCAGCAAAATTTTTATTTAATGTTATTGTTATATTTTCAAAACCTCTGGAGAAATTTAAGAAGTTTTCACTTAATTTTGCAATTTCTTCCGAGGAATTATTTTGTTTTAATTGTTCTATTGTATTGAATATTTTTTGCAGTGCTAAATCTTGAGAATTTAATTTAGCGTATGTATTTGAAACATCGGTTAAAAGTTTCGTAATTTCTGCTGCCATTTTGGGACTCTGATTATTATGGGACATCATGAAGTTTTTCAGAGTTCCTTCAAGGTCTTTTAAGAACTGATTTGTTTGTCCGTATTTTAAATCTATTGTTTTTCTGAATTCATTAACAAGAGTAGAAGCGATTTTTTCGCTTGAAACATTTGTTAAATTTTCATATCTTTGCGACAAACTGGTAAGAGCGTTATATATTTCTCCCTGCGACATTGATGATTTGGCATAAAGACCTTTAATAGCTTCAGTTAGTTGGTCTAATCTTATTTCGATACTATCTACCATGGTTATATTATTTTCCTTTTGTCCCCTTTTTCTATTTTATCAAAACCTTAAAGTAATGGCTATTTTGTAAAGTTTTTTTTAATATGTTTGTACTTTAAATACGCTTGTTTTTAAAACATCAAGATAATTATCGTTTAAATGCGCCCAATCAAAAAGAATTACCCCGCCTAGTTGAAGTTTTCTTATTATATGGATTTGTCTTAATAAATCTTCAGGATCGGATTCTATAAATCCCGCAAAAAGCCCCGGAAAAACTGTTGCTTGATTGTATGCTTTTTTTCTTATTTCTTCAAGCATTGATTTTGCAAGGTCGTCATCACTTGTTAAAATTAACGGCGTAATAGCATCAAGATATCTTTGATTAATCCAATACGCCCAATCTTGTTGTTTTGTTTGCAAACTTACTTTGTAATCAGGGAAAATTACGGCTGATACCATTTTATTTCTGCTTTTTACGATTTGAGAAACTTTTTTAACGTAGTTTGATATTTTATCTCTGCGATATTCACACCAATTATCCCACATGGGGCTTTTTGGTTCAATATCAAGAGGGTCCATATCATATAAGCGCATAAATTCTTCACGAGCGTAAGGAGTATATCCCCATTGGTTGCCGTAATTTTCTTTTGCAATATTTGGATATCTGACATAGTCGACATTCACGCCGTCTACATTATACTTAGTAACAATTTCTGTTATTAATTTTGTTAAAAATTCAATTACTTCAGGATTTGCAGGATCAAGGAAGTATCCGTTATGTTCGTTTGGATGTTGTACATAGCCTAAATAAAAAGCTTTTTGTTTGGTTCTGTTTTGCCAGTCGGGTTTAACTGCAAGGATTGATTTTGGATTAGATTCCGGTGAAACATTTCCAACATAAAAACTTTCAAACCAAACATGAACTTTTATATTTCTTCTATGAGCTTCTTTTACCCATACTGCAAGGGCATCGAAATTTTGAAATATAGGATTTTGTTTTTCAAATCCGTATTGAGCCATAACTTCAGACGGGAAAATTGTTTTTCCGTGGAAATATGTTTCAAGAAAAACATTATTTATTCCTGTGTCTTTGATTTTGTTAAGAGTAGTTTGAACTGCTGTGATTGATTTTTCGGTCGGTCTTATCCAAGTTCCTTTGAGTTCATCTTTAAGATAAGGCAGCGTATAGCGAAAAGCCAAAGATGCGCTATAAATAGCTTCTTTAGCGCAATTCAGCGAGGTATCGCTTCCGTCTTTTAGAGATTTTTTGTATTGTTGTTTAGCTCTTTTTAAATAGTAGTATATAAATTTATCATCTCTTGCAGTGTAGTCTGATTTTGTAGAAACTAAGATATCTTCTATAGCATGGATTTTAGACTTTGCCTGATAGCGGTAGCTATCTATCGTTGTGTAGGCTTTTATGGTTCTATCTTTAATTTCAACTTTTGTGCCGATTTTTAAATTATCCGAAATCCATTTTTTAGCTGTTCCATGACCTGATACAACAAAACCGTCTTTTGGAATATTGGAATTAGCGCCTGTTAATTTAACTACGGTATTATCAACAACAACGGCTTCTTTTCCGAATTCATTTGTTCCTGTTGTTTTTCCGTAGTCTTTTATATAAATTACAAGTTGATTAGGGCCTCTATATCCGGGGTATGTATTTGTAGCAGAAACATCATCTATAGGATAAATTGCAGTTATTTTTCTTGTTGATTCGGATAAAATCCTATCGTTTGCATAATCAAGTTCTATATTTTTTGAAAGTTTTTTAATTTCTTTAATTTCTTTTTTATCGAGTTTATTTTTTTCTTCTTCTTTTGAAATGTATAAAAGAGAACCGTTATTTTCGGTTTTTTTGGTTATTTTTTTATTTGAAACATCAATTAGATTATCTGAAACATTAATGGGAGCAGAATTAGCAAAAATAATTGCATTATTGCAACTAAAAAATAAAAGTAAAATTAATGATTTTATTAAAAAGCTCCTCATAGCATAAAATTCTATAATAAAAAAAATCTTCAAGCAAAAAATATCGAAATAATTTATAATATCGTTATGATTTTGGATAATAATTTAATAGCTTATGAATATTATAAAAATCAATATACGCCGAAGGCCGTTTATACAAGCGGAGAAAAAGATGAAACAAAGCTTGTTGATAAATATTCTCCAAATAAACAGGCTTCAGCTGTTTTAATTTTGGAAGATGATATTGTAAATAATGAAGGATATGGTTTAAAAAAAGGGTTTTATAATATTTGTCCGGATAAATATCTTGATTTTTTACTCATTTATCAAAGCGGAGATTTAAAAGCTAAAATCCCTGTTTATAAAACGGAGATTTTTGAAACAACAAATCCTGAGCAATTTAAGCCTGAAAAAATGAGTTATTCTAAGTTTAAAAGGAAACAGCAAAAAGAATACAGGAAATATCTAAAAGGGGAAAATCCGGCGGAAGTTGAATGGAAAGAAGCACAAATACTCTATATTGAGGAGCAAAAATCCTGGGTAATCGTTTATAATTTCAATAATATTAGTTTAGTTGGAGTGATAAAATTTTAATTTTTCAATCAAAAGATTGATTTTTTGAAATGTTATCTATGATAGTTTTTATTTAGGATAAACGTATTACAAGGAATTAACAAGAAAGGCAAGAAATATGCAAAAAATTTCCCCCCTCAGATCAAGCATTGAAGCTTTTAACAAGTTCAAAGCGGCTAGATTAAACAAAACTGACAAAACTCAAAAAACAAATCAACAATCAACTAATCCTTTCGGAATAACATTCAAAGGAACTGTTATTCAAATGGATGTGTTTGAAAAAGCAGATAAAGTTAATGAAAATACTCAAAAAGCAATTTCTTTAAAAGAAAGAATGCAAAATACGGGTAAATTGCTTGCAAGTGCATGGGTTGGAACAATTAATAAATTTTCATCCTTAAAAACAAATGCAATTGCATTCGGAAACAAAATTAAAGACAGTACAATTGCTGCTGCAAAGAAAATAAGAGATATCGGAAATACAAAAGTAGAATTTGACGTGTTTAAATACAACGTTTCAAGACTGCAAAATAAACCGGTTAGTGAATTAAAATCGATGTTATCGAATGAATTACAAGGAGTTACTAATGAACAGTAAGAGAGTTAAGAACATTATTGAAGCACTTGGTAAACACAAAGACGAAGAATCAATCGAAGTTTTAAATGAACTTGGAACAAATTGCCCGATTGATGAAATCAGAGAAATGACAAGCAAAGCTCTAATTAGAAAAAATACCCACAGAGCGCTTGAACTTATGATTGTTAACAAAGGAAAAGGAATTAACGATCTTTCTGCACGTGTTGCAATGTGCGCTATTAATGAACTTTTAGCTCTTAAAGATAAACAAGAAGCAATTAAAATTCTTGATGATACAATTAATATGCATTCTGAAAAGGAAGTACAAGATACAGCTCGCTCAGTTAAAGCTTTAATGTCTTTCAGTTCATAATTGAGCTTGTAATATATTTATCCTAAAAAAGTTCGGTTGCTGCCGAACTTTTTTATTTATTTTTTAAAATGATGTTCAAAAAATTTTTTTATATGCTTTGTATAGAGGAGAAATAATTAAAAACCTTGCATGATAAGCTTTTAACATGTAAAATTAATTTATTAAGAATGGAGCAAGTATAAATGAAAAAATTACTGTTGAACATCATCATTATGTCTGTTTTAGCTCTTTTAGCACCTATGACACTTGCGTGGGAGCTTGAACAAGGACCTGCCAGTTATCCTGATTTACCTTCTGACCATTGGGCATACGAAGCAGTTACTTTTTTGACGGATAAAAAAGTTGTAGTCGGTTATCCCGATGGTTTATATAGACCCGATCAAAAAGTTACCAGAGCAGAATTTGCAACAATGGTAATAAAAGCTTTAGGATTGTATGAAAAAGATACGCCTGAAATATTCAACTATAAAGATACAAAAGGTCATTGGGCAGATAGAAACATTCAAGTTGCTTCTTATTACGGTCTTGTAAAAGGTTATCCCGGGGATATGTTTTATCCTAATAAAGACGTAACAAGAATTGAAGCCTTAGAAGTTATTTTAAATGCTTTAGCGCCTGAAAATATTAATTCTGAACAAGCGCAGCATTTTGTTTCAATATATAAAGATTATTCTGATATTCCTGATTGGGCTTTAATTACAGCAGGAAAATGTCAAATGATTGGTCTTGTATATAATATGCCAGGTCATGAAACAACCCTAGAACCTTTAAGACCAGCAACTCGTGGTGAATTGGCAAGATTTTTATTTAATATGACTGAAGCAGTTAAAATTATGCCAAGTGAAAAAATTAAAAAGGAAATGGAAAAACCTGCTCCTCCTGAACCTAAAAAAGCTGACGGTTATATTTTAGATAATGTTTATTATGATGAAGATTATGCAGTTATACCAAAAGGAACAGTATTACCTTTAACTGTTGATAGATGTTTAAATGCAAAAACAGCTAAAGAAGGCGAGCAATTTATTGCAAGAGCTCCGTTTAATTTTGTAACAAGAGAAAAATATGTTGTAATACCCGTTGGTGTTCAAATAGATGGCAGAGTTCATAAAGTTCAACGTCCGTTTAGATTTTTCAGAAATGGATATATGGCTTTAACTACTACTAATGTTCTTGATGATAAAGGAGTTCCCGAAATGAAAATTACGGCAACTCTTGGTGAAAAAACTGCTGATATGAGAATAATCAGAAATGACCCATATTTAACAAGAACAAGATATAACGTTGTTAAAGGTCAAAATATGTATATTCACAAAGGTCAAAGAGTTGAATTTGTTCTTCTGGAACCTTTAAGAATTAAGATATTTAACAGAAACGATATGTAAAAATAAGCTCCCTAATTTGGGGGCTTATTTTTTAGTTATTTTTTTAATTAATTCAGGAATATTTTTTTTAAGAAAATTAAAAATATGCTTACCGTATGGTGCAATAGTGCATGCCCCAAAGCCAAGAATAAATAAAGATATTGTGTTGTTTAAATCCAAGGCTTTGTATTTTTTTGTATTTAACTTGTAAATTGTTCTTGGATTTTCATTTTTTTTCATAACAAGATTATCTGTAATCGGAGTTTGAGAAATTTTTGAAGGATTAACTACCCCGACATTAGGCCTTTTTATTGTTCTTTTTTGAGGTTTTTTTTCAGATGAAACAACATTTGGCGCGGGAGATTTAATTGCATTAAAATTTGAGGATACATTTTCCATACTTTAATAAAAACAAAAAATAATATAATATTGCTTTAAATGTAACAATTGAATTTAATTGTATTAATTGTTATAATTCATTTTATAATCATTATTTAAGGTTTCTCTAATGGCAAAAGCATTTAAAGCAAAGTGGATAATACCGTCTGACGGCAATATATATGAAAATTGCGCTCTTATAGTTGATGAAGGTAAAGTTGTAGAAATAATCAAGCAGGAAAATCTTGTTGAATCGGATTATTCAATTGTTAAAGATTTTCAAAACAGCGTTATAACGGCAGGTTTTGTTAATTTGCATAATCATTTGCAATATAGTTTTTTGGAAGACCGTAAAAAAAGTAATTTAAGAGCAAAAATTAAAAAATTATACACAATTTTTCAAAAACATTATTTTCTTGCAGGTATTTCAAAAAAATCTTTCATATATAGACTTGCAAATCTTTTGTCTGAATATTTTTGCATGTCGAGAGATGAAAAAATATCATCTTTTAAAAAAGGTGTTGAAAACAGCCTTTTAATGGGTACAACCACAGTTGTCCAATTATCAAAGGAAAGTAAATATTTTGAAGTTTTAAACGAAATGCCTTTGAAAACGTATTTATTTTTTGAATTGTTTTCAGATTCTGTCGAAACAAGTAAGGATGAATTCAGAACTATTCAAAAGAAAATTGATAAATTAAAAAAACAAAAATCAGATAATACATTTATAGGTGTCGCTCCGCATAGTGTTTGCTGCGTTCATAAAAGATTATTTAAGATTTTAGTTAAATATTGTAAGAAAAATAATATTTTAATGACTATTCGCTTAGCAGAATCACAAGAAGAAATTGATTGGCTAAAGCATGGTTTTTCAGATGTTGATTTATTAAATGAATTTACGGGCCATAAGAAAATGGAACCAGCTTTTGAAGATGTTTCTCCTGCTAAATATCTTGAAGAATTGGGGGTTCTATCTAAACAGTTGATAGTTTCCTACGGCAATTTTTTGTCTGAGTCGGATTTAATTTTATTGAAAGAAAATAAGGTTGCTCTTGCATATTGCCCTAGAGTAAGCGATAACTTGCACAATAAAAAGCTTGATTTTAACAAAGTATTAGAATATTTTCCTCATAGATTTGGTTTTGGGGTTAATTCTTTAGCTTTTAATAATGATTTATCTCTTTTGAATGAATTAAAGTATGTAAATAAGGGGCAATTGGATACGCTTGATGCTATTAATTATTTAACAATTGTTCCTGCTAAAATTTTAAGGCTGAATAATATAATCGGCTCTCTTGAAACAGATAAAGATGCTGATTTTAACGTATTTGAGCTTAATGAAAACGAAGATTATAATGCGCTTTTAAATAAGCAAAAGCCTGCTCATGTCTATATCAAAGGTAAAAGAATCGTAAAAAAATATTGTCTTAAAGGTTAATCCGGCGTGTTATATATTCTATCTCCCGCATCACCAAGACCGGGGAGAATATAACCTTTGTTATTTAATGTTCTATCTAAAGTAGAAGTTATTATTTTTACATCTTTAAATGTTTCTGAAACTTTTTTAATTCCTTCAGGAGATGAAATTAAGCTGACAAAAGTAATATTTTTTTCAGGTACACCTTTTGAAATAAAGTTTTTTATAGTATCAACTGCGCTGTTTCCTGTTGCCAGCATTGGGTCTAGGATTATTACAAATACTTTTTCTTTGTTTTGCTTGATTTCTTTTCTTTTGTCGTAATACCAAACAGGTTCTAGTGTTGTTTCATCCCTGTACATACCTATATGATGAACATTAGCAAAAGGAAGCAGTTCTTGAGCTACTTCGCAAAAAATCATCCCCGCTCTTAAAATTGGAGCTATTACAACTTGTGCGGAGTTATCAAAAACTCTGCAGGTTGTTTTTTCTAAAGGTGTTTCAACTATTTTTTCAATAGTCGGAAGTTCTTTTGCAGCTTCATATATAAGCATATATGTTATTCTTTTGACTGCGTTTTTAAATCTTTCGCAATCCGAATTTTTATCTCTTATAATTGCTAAATTATTATCTATAATCGGGTGATTTAAAATTTTTATGTTTTTACTTAATACTTCCATTGCTATTCCTTCGGTTTAAATATATGTATTTTCGCTAGACAGCGTTTTAAAAACTTCATCTGTTATAAGTATAGCATCTTCCAAGGGTTTACCATATTTAACTAAACTGTCGCAAAGAGCAATATGAGCTTCTACATGCTCAGGGTCATTTTTTAATTCTTGAAGAGATTTTTTTATTCTTTCTTGGCGTAAGTTATTCATATTAACTTGTGCGCAGCCTAATGTTCCCAAGAAGTTTAGAGAGTCTTGAGTGTTTTTTTCGCTATTTTCAGCAGTTTGATGTTGAGGCATAGCAATTTTTTGGGCAGCATTTTTGTTTAATTTTTGCGCACCGATAAAATTTATATTATTGTTGATATCGTTATTCATTAATTACTCTCCAAATTTTAAGGTTTTTTGTTGTTTATTATACAAAACCGATAAAGAAAATTTTTTGCTAGTTAAAAATTTATTTTTATTATTTTAATTTTTTGAGCTGTATTTTGCAATATACAAATAGCTTATTTTATTGAATTTTAGGTTAAATTAATTTGAAAGTCAATAAAAATTATATAAAAATTATATATTGATTACTTGTTGCAAAATAACATATTACATTTTTTTAATAAATTGCCTTATAAAAAAATAAAATTATATAATATCTGTGGGGATTTATAGCCTAAAAACGGATATTT
>CALUWL010000045.1 GCA_944324445.1 Candidatus Gastranaerophilales bacterium
TTCGGGGGTTACTTCAATTTTGACTTCATCATCAAGTTCAACATCTTCATCAATTTCTTTAGCGTCTGTTAAAGAAATTTCAGTATTTTCGTCTTCAACTTCTTTAACTACGGTTTTGGTTCTAAATACGCCGATTTCACCTGTTTCTTCGTCTAAAATCGCTTCAACATTTGTTGCATCTTTATCTTTAATATGTTTTTTGTATGCTGCAACAAGCGCATCACACAATGAATTAACAAGAATTTCTTTTGATATACCTTTTTCACGTTCAAATTGTTCAGCTGCTTCAAACAGCGCAGTTCCGATTTTAATCATCGTCTTTCTCCTTATTCTTATTTATTTCAATTTTATCGTTCAATTTTGTATAATGGATTTTTTCCATCGGAATTATATATTCTTGATTTTCGTATAATACTTTTATTCCGAACGATTGGTTGTAGTCTAAAAGTTTTGCTTCAAATGTTTTTAAATTAATCCCTTCAATATTATCTTTCAGTTTAACGATTACATCATGATTTTTAAAGATTATATATTCTTTTTCGGATTTGAATTTTCTATCAAGCCCCGGAGATGAGACTTCAAGGTAATATTTAAAAGGAATAAGCTCATCGAGCATATCACCTAGGCTTCTTGAAATATTCTCGCAATCAAGATGAGAAACATTGTGGTCGTTGGAATAGATAAATATTCTTAAAAACCATTTGTTATTTTCCTTTTCAAAAGATATTTCAAGAGGAATTAAACCGTATCTCATTGCCGTATTTTCAATTACGGGTTCTATTGTTTCTATTAATTCTCTTTTATTAAAATGCTCTTTCATTTTTTATCCTTAAAAAAACAAGAACGCTTTTGTTGTTAAGCGTTCTAGTTTTTAAAATATTAAACTAGTTAACGGATCTATCCGCCAGATTAAGTATATCATGAAATTTTAAAAAATAAAACAAGGAACAAAATAAAACTTTTTTCGTCTAAGTTTTTGAACACAATCAATTATCATTTTTAGAGGAGTTAAGGATGAATGTTGGGATTAATTATGACTGTGTGGACTTTGATGAAAAAAAGGAAACAGAAGGATTAATTGAAAACGAAGACATAAAAACCTTTAATGTAATTGTTAATAAAGACGAAGTTCTTCAGATGTATTTAAAAGATGTCAGCAGAATAAAGCTTTTAAATCGTGAAGATGAAATTGAAGTCGGAAGAAAAATCAAAGAAGGAACAAAAAAAGAAGCAATTATTGCAAAAAAGAAATTAATCCAAGCAAATTTGAGGCTTGTTATTTCAATTGCAAAAAGATATACAGGTCAAGGTATTCTTTTTATGGATCTTGTTCAAGAGGGTTCTTTGGGTTTAATTAAAGCTGCAAGCAGGTTCGATTATAAAAAAGGTTTTAAGTTTTCAACTTATGCAACTTGGTGGATAAAACAAACCATAATAAGGGCTATTGCGAATAATTCCCGCTCAATCAGAATCCCTGTTCACATGGGAGATAAGATAAGAAATTTAAAGAAAGCAATCGTTAAACTTAGTGTGGATTTAGGCAGAGAACCGACTGATGAGGAACTTTCCAAATATTTAAAAATATCGATAAAAAAAATTAAAGTCATAAAAGATTCCGTTATAAAAGAGCCTGTAAGCTTTCATACGCCTATTGCGCAGGATTTAACTTTGGAAGATTATATAGCGGACACTTATGAAAATGCTCCAAATCAAAGAATAGAAAATATTGATTTTAAAAAAGATATATATTCAGCGCTCGATATTTTAAACGACAGAGAAAGATTTATCATTTTAAACAGATTTGGATTAGGAGAAAGAAAAACAAAAACATTAGAGGAGTTGGGGAAAATTTTAGGATTTTCAAAAGAAAGAATAAGGCAAATAGAAATGGAGGGATTGAAAAAATTAAGAAAATCTGAAGAAACTCAATACTTAAAAGAATATTTGTTATAATAAGTATTATGAGAGAAAATTTAATTCAGATTAAAAATTTAGAAAAAACATATTCACCGGAAGGCTCTTTTTTGGAAGTTAAAAAAGAGCCTTTGGCTGTTTTAAAAAACGTCAATCTCGATATAAAAAAGGGTGAAATCATGTCCCTTGTGGGTGAATCAGGCTGCGGAAAATCAACTTTAGCTAATTGTATTTTAAAATTAATTACGCCTGAAAAAGGTGAAATTTTATTTAACGGAGAAAATATTTTAAAATTCAACAAAAAACAAACTTTTGAATACAGAAAAAAAATTCAAATGATTTTTCAAAACCCTTATTCAAGTCTAAATCCTAAAATGAAAATAAAAGAAACCCTTATGGAACCTTTAATTATCCATAATGAAAAAGATAGAGAAAATAAAATTAGTGAAATAATAGACTTAGTAGGTATTTCTAAAAGCGACCTTAAAAAATATCCTCACGAATTTTCAGGCGGTCAGCGTCAAAGAATTGCAATTGCACGTGCTTTAATTTTAAAACCAGAATTTATTGTGGCCGATGAACCGGTGAGTGCTTTAGATGTAAGTATTTGCGCGCAAATTATTAATCTTTTAATTGAATTAAAGGAAAAACTTAATTTAACAATTTTATTTATTTCGCATGACCTTAATTTAGTCAGATATTTAAGCGATAGAATTGCGGTTATGGATAAAGGTAAAATAGTTGAATGCGGGGATGTTGAAGAAATTTTCAACAACCCGAAAGACTCTTATACAAAATTTTTACTTTCATCAATAAGAACAATTCATGTCTAAATTTGCACCTTAGCTAAAAGATTATCAATCAGCTGTCTTGCAACTCTTGGGCTTTTTGTACCTTTAATTATTGCCATTTTTTGCGCTTTTTCGATTAAAATTTTATCATCAATATCTATATTGTTATCATGAGCTAATTCAAGAACTATTTTTATAAATTCATCATTAGTCGGTTTTTGGAAAAGAAGATTTATTCCAAATCTTTCCGATAGCGAAGAAATTTCATTTAAAGTATCATTTAAGTGGATTTCATCTCCAATTCTTGATTGAAAACTTTCTTTAACTAAATGGCGTCTATTGGAGGTTGCGTATATAGCAGAATTTTTAGGACATTGAATTAAAGAACCTTCCAAAATAGCTTTCATTGTTGAAAAAGTGCTGTCTGTTTCATCGAATGAGATGTCATCTGCAAAAATTATAAATTTATAAGGAAGATTTTTAAGCTGAGCATATAATTTATCTAAATTTATAAGATTATTTTTGAAAATTTGAACCATTTTTAAATCTTTAAATTCATTTAATAAAGCACGAACGCTCGAAGATTTGCCGCAGCCTGCGTCCCCATATAAAAGAATATTATTTACTTTTTTGTTTTCTAAAAGTGCTTTAGTGTTTTCAAAAAGTATTCTTTTTTGTTCTTTATATTCTTTTAAATCTTTAAAAGTTGTTTTGTCGCTAAATTCAACAGGTACTATTTCAAAATTTTCATTAAAGATAAATGCTCTGTTGTTTTTAAAAATATTTTCTATTTTATTATTTAATTCATTAAAATTAATTTCATTAAAATCAACAGGTGAATTTTTAAAATGAGGCATTTTATTAATTAAATTTACATTATTTGGAAATTTTTCTTTTAAGATAAGAATTAAATCCTCACAGGTTATTTTTGATAAATTGCTTAATATATCCAGTTCTTCTTTAGATTTTAGTGTATTATCTTTAGAAATTTCTTCAAAAATACAAGCTGTAAGGAAATTTGATAAATCATCAAATCCTGTTTTTAAAAGTTCTGTTTCAAATTCCGAAAATAAAATCAAATGATTTTCAAGATTTTGTTCACTGTAATCTGATAAAATTTTAATTAAATTTAAAAAACTTTTTACTATAGGATAATTTTTAATTGAATTTAACTTAATTAAAAAATATGTTGAAAGATAAATTTCTTTTAGTTCTTCCATAGCTACCTTTCCATAAAAATTGCAAGTGCATGAGGGTTTAGAATGTAATCTTTTCTAATATAGTCTTTCATTTCAAGGTTTGAATTGTTGAAATTAGAGGAATCAGCGCAAATATGCCATGATTTTTCGGGTTTGTTATCGGGAAGAATTATATTTAAAGCATTTGGGCTTTTACTTGTTGCTACATATATTCTTCTTTCAAATGAATTAATCAAAAATCCAAAAAATAATTCTTTAGTATTCAGCCAATAGCCGTCATTGTTACTGTCGGCAATTTCTCCGTTATCATAGTGAAAAGTTAGAGATTGAATAAAATCTTTGCTTCTGAATATTGTATTTTCGTTTCTGAATTTAATCAGATTTCTTACATATTCCATAATTCTATTTTCAAAAGTATCTTTTCTTATGGCTTTTTCCCAATTCAGATAATTGGTTCCGTCATCTTTGTTGTAGCTATTATTGTTGCCGTTTTTAGTGTGCATTATAATATCGCCGATTTGAATCATCGGAGTGCCGTATGATAAAAATAAAAATGAAAGTTGTTTTCTTATGGCGTTTTCTTTTAGATAAGAATTATTGTCATAATCTCCTGATATTTCCCAATCTGAGCCTCCTTGAGTGGATGAGCTTTTGTGTTTAAAATTGTTTAAATCAAATAACGTAAAACCGTCATGGGATGCTATATAATTAATTGACCTAATTATTCCTTTAAAAATTGAAGGCGAGCCTTGTATTATATCTTTCATTTGTATAGGTGCAATTTCTGTTGGGCGCAGAGTGATTTTTCTTATAGTATCTCTGTATATATCATTCCATTCCGCCCAAAAAGAGGGAAAATTTCCCAATTGATAACATTCTTTTCCGCCGCATGTCCAAGGTTCGGCAATTAAGATTATGCCTTCTTGATTTTCTTGAAAATTATCTACAATTTTTATATTTTTTTCGTTTAATTTCTCTTTTAATTTTCCTGCAAGAGAGCTGACTTGACAGTAACTTTCTTCACAACCGGAGCTATTTTCAAGTAATGCTGCCGCAAGATCAAATCTAAAGGCATCTACTCCTTGATTTGCCCAAAAAGCAATAGAATCCACTACAAGTTCCGCTGCTCCTTCATTACTTATATTAAAATCATTTCCGCAACCTGAATTAGAACGATAATATCCGTTTTTATAAACTTTATAATATGATGAATTATCAATTAATGCATAAGAAAAAAGATTAGCATCATCCAAATTGTGGTTAACCAGACCTGCTCCTCCCGTGTGGTTATATACCATATCAAGGCAGACTTTTATATCATTTTTATGAAATTCATCAATCATTTGACGAAATTCATTCAATATGTTTCCGTAACTTTTATCATAAGCATATCTTCTTGCAAGGCTGAAATAATCTAAAGGCATATAGCCCCAGTGGTTTATGCCGTTTTGTTTTGAATCAAATTCATTTAAAGGCAAAAATTCCACCATGGTAATACCAAGATTTTTAATGCTTTTTGCAAATTTAGCAGCGCCTTTATAAGTACCGTGTTCTGGCATGTTGATATTTTGAGTTAAATCTTTTATATGGACTTCGCCGATTATTTCAGAGTTAAATGAGCGTGCTTCGACGGTTGCAATTTGCTTATCTTCTTTTGGAAAAAATACCGATTTTATTGCCCATTTAGCATTGTCAATCAAATGAAAATTTCCGCCCGAGCGAAACATATTTAACCCCGGATTAACATCGGATGGAAGGTGTGAAAGCTCTTGACTATAGGGGTCATAAGCTATTTTATTCGGATTAAATCGATTAACTTTATCATCAAATTTAGATTTAAAACCTATATTTGTCCCTGCTTCAAAATTTTCACTATATTCCCAGTTATCTCCAAAGACTCTGAAACCGTAGAAAACAGGTTTTTTATGACAATTTAGAACATAATCCTTTACTTTTGTTTCCCAGATATCATTATCTTTTTTTTGCATATTCAAAGTCATTATGGGGTTTTCTCCTTGCGGAGTTTCAAAAATACACAATTTTACCATTGTTGCATTTTTAGAATATAACCTGAATTCGACGCATTTTTCATTTTCATTATAATTTGCGCCGAGAGGTGTTTTATCATTCGTTATTATGTTCCCCATAGTTTGCAGGCTCCAGTGGATTGATGACAATTCCCGATAATAATTTCGGATAGAAATATGTTGATTTTTGAGGCATTCTAAGCCCTTCTTTTGAGATAGCAATAATATCTTTCATTTTAGGATATGCCATTATAAATACAGCATTTGCCCCCTGTTTTATTGAATTAAAAGCTACGGATTCTCTTTTTTCATATTTTATGCCGTCTTGTGCCATTAATTCTTCTTGTGTAAAATTCAATTCTTTTTTCAATATAAGTTCATGTAAAACGGTTAAATCAAGATTTTGTAATACTTTTGGAGCGTTAATTGTTTCTTTAACACCGGATTTTAACTTTAAAATATAAAAATTGTTATCCCCTTTTAAAATTAATCCTGTTGTAATTTGTTTTTGATTTTCTTCTTCGATTTTATCCAAAAAGGCTTCTTTGTCTTTTAAGGTTTCAATTTCATAATATTTAGAAATCTTTTCAAGAAGATTTGGAGTTTCTTTTTCAACTATTCTGTGTGTAGGATAAATGACAAGGTTTTCATCCGATGCATTTGTAAAATAGCTCATAACATATTGAGCATATTTATTTTCAGGATGTTCTTTTGCATATTTCATTGACGTTTCATAACGGTGATGTCCGTCTGCAATTAAGAGGGTTTTATCGGATAATGTGTTTTCAATTATTCTAATATCATCCTCATCGTCAATTAAATATACGATATTTCTGACGTTAAGGTCGTCTTCTACATCCATATAAGGTTCTTTTTCAAGATATTTTTGTGCAACTTTTTCAACAGAAAAAGTTTTATCATCATAAACCATAAAAATCTGTGAAAAGAAAGCTTTTGTAGCACTTATTAATTTAAATCTGTCTTCTTTTGGGCCTCCCATTGTAAATTCATGAGGCAGAATTTTCTTAGTTGCAAAATCTTCAATTTTATTTCTTGCAATAAAGCCTTTTCTTTCAATTAATTTGCCTTTTTCATTTTTATATTTTTGAATAATATAAAATATGGCAGGTTTTTGAGTTTTAATTAAAATTTCTTCATTTTTCCAATCTTCAAAGTATTTTTTAGCATCTTCATAACGATTAGAACCTTTTGTTAAAATAAGGCGAGCTATATTATATTTGCTTCTTTCGTATAATTCATCAAGATATTTTTCGTCAATAACATCATAGGGTGGTGCTATAACATCATTTAAATCAACTTTATTTTGGTTATATACTATTGCTTCTAAAGGTAGAATTTCCATTTTATTGTATCCTTTTTTTTAAATATATCTTAGAACATAATTTGCTGTATGTAAAATTTAAAACAGTTTGTAACAAATGTTACAAATAAAAAGTTTTTTATCAATTTTATCTTAAAAAAATACTTTATATTCATGTGTGTAAAGTTTATAGGTTAGTTTTATGGCATGTACAATAAGCAGCATGAATAGTTATGATGGCGGAATTAAAATTAATTCTTCAGAAAGCCGATATTTATCTCAAAGACTTGAATCAATTAAAGATGAACAAGGTTTTTTAGGTAACATTTGGAATGGAATTAAAGAAGTAACTAATTTGGGGCAAAGTGCTTCAGATTGTGATAGTATGCTTCAAAAATTTAATTCGGGTGAAATTTCTTTTGAAGAAGCTGTTGAATATATTGATAATTTTGATACTAAACAAGAAAATATGTCCGGTTTATTATCAAATATCTTAACCGGTACAGTTGCGATAGCTTCAACCATATTAACTATAGGTACAGGTCCTATTGGTTGGACTGTAGCATTGTTAAAAGGTGCGCCTATTGGAGCTGCAGTAAAAACAGGAATTAATTTATTAGATAGAGCAACAAATAACATTGAAGGTGATGAACTTGATGTTAAACAAATTGCAAAAGACGTTGTTTCAGGCGCTATGACAGGAGCTACAAGTGCCGTTTCATCGGGAGTCGGAGCCGGTATTAAAGCAGGAAAAATCGGTATATCATTATTAAACGGTGCAAAATGCGGCGTTGTGTGCGGTGCAGCTTCAGGTGCCGGTAGTTATTTAACAGATGTTGCTTTTGGTGATAAAGAATTCGATAGCGGTGAATTATTGGCTAATACCGCAACATCAGCATTTGTATCAGGTACGGTAGGAACTGCTGTTGGGGGCGGAATGTATGGAATAGCAAATCTTGCAGGTAATGTCGGAAAAGATGTAGCTAAATCAACAGCTCAAGCTATAGTTTCGGATTCAACATCAAGCATGGCAAGAAAAGCATTAGGACAGGCGGAAAAAAATGTATTATTTGCTTAATTTTTTATTTAACAACCTATTGAAAGACCAGCACAAAGATTTATGTTTTGTCCGGTTATACCTTTAGCATCTTCTGAAATTAAATATTGACAGAGTTTTGCAACTTCAATAGGTTGAATAAATCTTTTTTGCGGTGTAACATCAAGCACTTCTTGTTTGTCTTCTTCAGTTAAAGAATTCTCAGCCAAAGGTGTTTCAACCCATCCGGGATTAATTTGATTTACGGTTATATTATATTGCGCAACTTCAAGTGCAAGCGCTTTTGTAAGGCCGGAAAGAGCAGCTTTTGTAGCCGAATATAAACTTGCATTTGCTTCTCCTACCATGCCTGAAATTGAACCGATATTAATTATTCTTCCCCATTTGTTTTTTTTCATTTCAGGAATAACAAGACTTGATAAAACGTAAGCTGATTTAAAATTGAGGTCAACTAAATATGAAATCTCATCAAATTCCATTTTTTCAATGGGTTTGTATATGTATTGTCCTGCGCAATTAATTAAAATATTTATGTCTGAATTAAAGTATTCTTTTGCTTTTTCGTAGAGCGTTTCAACAGAAAAGATATCTATAAGGTCGCAAGAATAATAATTAACTTTTTCAATCTTTCTTCTTCCGCTTAAAAAAAGGTCATTATCATCTTTAGATAATAAATCGGCTATTTCTTTTCCTATGCCTGAACTTGCACCTGTTATTAAAATATTTGCCATTAATTCAATCCTTCAATTTTAATATAATGAGAATTCAAAATTTTATCCGTAAACTCTTGAACTATATAATCTCTTTGTTCTTCCGTTAAATCTTTTAAAGATTCAATTGCAAGGTGAATATTGGGATTTTTATCATACCACCTTTTAAAATCTTTAGGATTAAATGTTGCTACTTCTTGTATAATTTTAGTATAGTCCCTATCTATCATATTCGAGGCTTCAATTATCATATCGATGGCTATTTCGCATTGCTTTTCAATAGGTAAATCTTGCATAAGGTTCATAAAAGCGCTTAAATATTCGTTTTTTTCGTACCATCTTTGGATTCTTTTTCTCATAATTAAATTATAGCAAAAATTTGTTATTTTTTTAAAAAAAGACTTGCTAAAAGGATAAATCTTTAATATAATCCAAAGAGAGATATAGAAAGGGGTTCTAAATGAACAAAGAAGAATTAGTACAAGAAATTTCAAAAAAAGCTAAAGTTACTCAAAAAGAAGCAGCTGAAGTTTTAGGCAGCTTAGTTGAAACTATCCAAAAAACAGTTTCTAAAGGTGAAAAAGTTACTTTAGTTGGATTTGGTACTTTCGAAGCTAGAAAAAGAGCAGCTAGAACAGGCAGAAATCCTCAAACAGGTAAAGAAATTAAAATCGCTGCAAAAACTGTTCCTGCTTTTTCAGCTGGTAAAAAATTCAAAGAATTGGTTAACAAAAAATAAGTTCTTTGAGAATATAAATTTAAAAGCTGCACTATAGCGTGCAGCTTTTTATTTTAGTATGTCTTTTATAATTCTATATATAAATTTTATTTTTTCTTCCGAGGCTTCATCTAAAAGATATTTTATTTCTTTTAAAAGTTGTTCTTTATTTTTATTATGGTTAAAGTTAAATAATTCTGCTATATCAACATCAAGAGCTTTGGCAATTTTTTCTAATGTTGGCATTGTAGTAAAATAGGTCCCTGTTTCTATGTTTCCGATTTGTTTGTAGTCAATTCCAACAAGTTCACCAAGTTGTTCTTGAGTTAATTTTTTTTGTTTCCTGAGCTCTTTTATTCTTTTTCCAAATAACTTTAAATTATTCATAAAACCTCTTGGCTTATTATATTTTTAACTTTTTAATTATGTAACCTAGTCAAACTTACTAATTATGTTGACAATGTATAATTAACCAAGTAAAATGTAAGTTAAATTTGGTATTTTTGTTTAAAAAGAGAAATTTAACTTATGATTATAAATAATATGAAAAAAATCCTTGCCTTCTCTTTAATTGAACTAATGATTAGTTTAATTACAATATCATGCATTGTTGCAGCATTTACTCCCGTTATAACTAAAAAAATGAAAAATTCTAATGTTACAATAAGCGGAAATAATGTATCTGATATTACAACAGAATGCACAGATAAATTTTCATCAAATTGCAAACTATGTACTAAATCATATTGTATTCAATGTGAACTATCTACATGTCCGATAGGACAATATGCAGAAAATAAAAGCTGTTCTTGTAAAAATTGCAGTGATATTTTTTCTAACTGCTCTGAATGCGATAGTACTAAATGTACAAAATGCAAAGATAATAACTACTATATCAATAACGGCAAATGTGAAACTTGTCCTACAGGTAAAATCTGTGATGGAATTAATGCCTATGATGAAAGTTATTGCACTAATCCCCCCAATGGGTATTTTTGCGATGGGACAACAATTAAAAAATGCACAGATAAATATACAAGTTATTGCGCTACATGTAATTCAACAAAATGTTTAACATGCAATAAGGGATATTTTTTGGATGGTGCAACATGTAAAACTTGCAGTGACGGATGTTGGTATTGTTTGAGTGCAACTAAATGCACTCAGTGTAACTCAGGACGTTTGTTGGATTCAAATAATGCTTGTACGATATTTTGTTCTTCTTTGATGGACAACTGCAAGGAATGTACGGTTTCTTCATCTTGCACGTTATGTAATGGTGGCTATTATGTAAATTCATCAAATAAATGTTCTCCATGCTCTGATATAGCAAATTGTATGCGCTGTAAATCAAGTTCAATTTGTACTTTATGTAATTCAGGTTATTATGTAAATTCATCGAATAAATGTTCAAAATGTACAATATCAAATTGTGCCTTATGTGATACTGATGGAACTTGTTTAAGCTGCAATCAAGGTTATCATGCTTCTGATGATAAAAAATCTTGCGTTGCAAATGATGATAGTTTTAATTGTTCTGATTCCAGTTTTATGAAAATAGGAAATCTTTGTGTAACAAGAAAAAATATGGGAGATAGCCCAATGTTAACTATTCCTTTGAGTGTTACTACCGTTAATGCTTCAGGAGATACTTGTTATTCTCAATCTGTAAGATGTTGTTGGAAAGGAAATACATCTACTACTTGCGATAGTGCTAACGGAGGCTATTCAGGCTGTACTAGAACCGTATGCAATTACATTGCTGCAGATGAAATATGTTCAAAGTTTACCTATGGAGGTAAAACTTGGAGATTACCTACAAAAGAAGAAATGGAAATTTTAGGTAATTATACAATTGGGCTTGAAAGTAACGGTTTAATGTTTTGTGATTATGCAAAAAATCGTCAGTCAGCTTTTTGTCCGTCTATGTATTATTGTAATGGAGCAGACAAAAAAGAATGTAGACCATGGGTTGTTTGGACTGCAAGTAAAAACGGAATCGATTACTACTATGCGGCACTCGGTGAAGGAGTTTTTTCAGTTTTGCAAATAAATTTTAATTATTATGCAGCATCCGTACGTTGTGTTACAGAAATGGAATAAATTTCATATTATTTTTTGTGTTTTGGTTAGGGGCAATATTTGCCCCATTTTTTTACAATTGAATAAATTATTTTTTATCATATTATTATGTTATGAAAAATCTAAAGAGAGTATTTTTAATATTTTTTATATTTTTCTCTGTATTTACAGGTTGCATTGGAGCAAACAATAAAGCATTTGCTTCAAAAAGCATAGATTTTTCAACAATAAGCATAATTCAAAACAAAAAAGATATTGCAATTAATTCCAAAGCTCTTGAACATGGATCATATTCATTAGCAGATAATTCTGCTGTTATTTACGGTTCAAATCGCAGCGGGCAAAATAATCTTATAGCATCAAATAATTTTATTCCAATTTCAAATAAACAATTTGATTTATCATTAGATAACCTTTATTCCAATTTATATTCAGATAGTTCTACTATCGGTATTTCTCTTTTATTATTCCAAATTCAGCCTAATGCTCCTTAAATTTTCCTATTTTTAATTGTGATATAAGAAAATAGAAAATAGGAGATTATAATGAATACTGAATTATTATTGCAAAATTTTAATACAGGTGTTGTCATAACATTTATTGGTATGGCTACTGTTTTATTCTTTCTAACTTTGATGATATTTGTCATGAGAATTATGGAAAAAATTATTTTTCAATTAAATAAGTTTTTCCCTGAAGAAATACCGGCTGAACCAAAGAAAAAAGTTAAAAATAATGATGAATCAGAGCTTGCAGCTGCAATAGCAATTGCCTTTGCTCAAAGCGGAGGTAATAAGTAGTTATGGAATTTATACACAACCTTGTAAGCGCAAATAGCGTTGCTATTTCTGCTACTTTGCTTATTGTTGCTTATATTTTTATTGCTTTAGAAAAAATACCCAAAGTTACAATAGCTCTTTTAGGTGGTGCTATAACAATAATTTTAGGTCTTGTAAG
Organism: Candidatus Gastranaerophilales bacterium; assembly: GCA_944324445.1. Taxonomy (GTDB): domain Bacteria; phylum Cyanobacteriota; class Vampirovibrionia; order Gastranaerophilales; family Gastranaerophilaceae; genus RUG14156. The sequence goes on from CALUWL010000045.1 coordinate 12,777, forward strand.
CCAGACAAAAATGCTTGATGGCGCTATTGATCCTCATTATTTTGTTAATTTTGTAGATTTTAACGTCATCTTTCTTTTGGTTTCAATGATGATTATTGTTTCAATCACGACAAGAAGCGGAGTATTCAGCTATATTGCAAATGAACTTTTAAAATTTACCAAGGGTCATCCTATAAAAGTTTTGATTGCACTTGGTTTATTTACTGCTGTTGTCAGTGCATTTTTAGATAATGTTACAACTGTAATATTAATTATGCCTATAACTTTTTCAATTGCTAAAAAATTGGAAATTAATCCTATTCCTTTCCTTTTAACTGAAATTGTGGCTTCGAATATTGGCGGAACAGCTACTTTAATAGGTGATCCTCCAAATATTATTATAGGAAGTGCTGCAGGATTTGCCTTTATGGATTTTATAAAAGAATTGACAGGCGTTGTGGCAGTTATTTTAATTGCTGTTATTTTAATGCTGGTTTTATGTTTTAGAAAAATCCTTGTAGCAGATGAAAACAAAATGAAAGAAGTAGTTAAAATTGATAATTCAAAAACAATAACAGATTATAATTTGATGATTAGATCTATGATTGTTTTATCACTTGTTATTTTAGGATTTATACTGCATGATGTTATTCACATTGAAACATGCATAGTTGCAATGCTTGGGGCAAGCGTTTTATTGTTATTTGAAAAACCAACTCAAATTCTTCAAGACGTTGAATGGAATACAATATTTTTCTTTATTGGTTTATTCATAATAATAGGCGGGCTTGAAGCTTCAGGCGGTATAAAACTTATGGCAGAGTGGATTTTAAATGTAACAGAAGGTTCTAAAACTGCCACCGCAATGATTATTCTTTGGGCGTCAGGTATAATATCCGGTATAATTGATAATATTCCATACACTGCTACAATGGCGCCAATGATAGCTGAAATTCAAAAAGTTATGGGGGCAAATTACGCTTATCCTTCATGGTGGTGTTTGTCTTTAGGTGCTTGTCTTGGCGGTAATATGACAATAATCGGCGCTGCAGCTAATGTTATAGTTTCTGAAAACGCTGCAAAAGAAGGTCATCCTATAGCATTTTTAAAATTTATGAAATACGGTGTTGCTATAGTTATGATTTCTCTTGTAATCAGCACTATTTATATTTATTTAAGATTTTTAAGGTAGATTGAATATGACAGATGAAAATAATAAAAAGAAAAAAGATAATTCTCATCCCGAGATTATTTTAACCCTTGTTTATACAGTTATAATAGTTTTTTTTATGTGGGGATTATCAATTTTTCTAAAATAAATAAAACCGCCTAATTAGGCGGTTTTATTATATTTATCAAGACTTGAAAAATGTACATAAAAAAGTTAAAATTAATGTATAGGTTTAAAAAGGAGAGGATTATGAAAAAAGTATTAGCGGTTGCTGCATTGATAGCTATGACAACTTCTGTTTCATTAGCTGCAACATCTTTAGGTAATTCTTTTAAAAATGCGGTTAAACAAGATATTCAAAATACTAAATCAGATTTAAAAGAAGCAGTAAAAAAAGACATGGAAGCTAAAACACAAGCCAGAACAAGCGCTTCTCAAGCAAAAAAAGCTGAAAAAATCAAACAAATTGACGCTAAATTAGCAGAATTAAACAAAGAACTTGCTGCTGTTAAAAATGACAAAAAAATAACAGAAACTGAAAGAGTTCTTAAAATGCGTCCTATTCAAAGACAAATTGATTTTTACACAAGACAAAAACAAGCTCTACAATAA
>CALUWL010000046.1 GCA_944324445.1 Candidatus Gastranaerophilales bacterium
TCTTCTTTGAACATATCAATAGCATCATCCAGTGTTGCAGGATGTTTGTAGTCGATATATTTTGCGGCTGCAACTCTAAAAACAATTTCAGATGTAAAATTATCAGAATTTAAAAGAACTTCTTTTGAAACATCGTCGATTGTATGATAGGTGCTAACCAGTTTTTCAGCTGAATCTTTGTGTAATTTTTTTCTTTTTATTTTTTTATCATATTTGATATTATTTTTTTCAAGTGCCTTTAACATTTTAATATTAAAATTAAGTTCAGGATCTAAAACAGGCACTTTTAATATTTCATCTTTTGAAACTTGACCTTTAAAGTTGATTATTGGTGAATTTTGCCCGTAAGGTCTTTCAATTTTAATCTCTTGAATGTTTGAATCAGGCTGCATTAACTGTAATTCGTTAATTACTGGCATTTTATAATCGTCATTTTGGATTATATCTATTTTTGTTGCTAAACTTGAACGATTAATTGCGATATTTACATAATTTTTATCAATTATATAAGGGCTTAACGGTCTTGAATTTGGCCACATATCTTCTGCCATCCAGCTATTGGGATAAGGGTTTTTATCTATAATATAGTCATCTATATAAATATTTTGAATTTTTGATGTATCAAATTTTGTCTTTAGTTCTTTGAATAAATTATTTAAATTTTCCTGAGTTAAAAGGGGGTCTGCTCCAAGTTTTACAAATAGATTATTTTTTGAATCTTTATAAACAGATGTTTCAAATTTATAATCTTTACCTAAAGTTAAATAACTTGAACCAAAAACAAGGACTTTCATTGTACTTGCAGGATTTAAAAGTTTTAATTCGTTTCTTTTGTATAAAACTTTATCTGAATTTTTTTCTATAACATATATCCCGACAGTGGATGACGTGCCAAAACCTGATTGTTTTATATGTTTTTGAATTTCATTTGCAAAAGTTGGAACACAGATAAAAAACGATATAAATAAAGATAAAATGATTTTTTTCAATTTATAACTCCTCAGGGCTTCCTATTCTTCCTAAGACAGCACTTGCAGCTGCAATATAGGGGCTTGCAAGATATATTTTTGAATTTATATGTCCCATACGACCCACAAAATTTCTGTTTGTTGTAGATATACAAACTTCGCCATCAGCTAAAATCCCGCAATGTCCTCCAAGACAAGGACCGCAAGTTGGTGTTGAGATTGCCGCACCTGCTTTAATTAATGTTTGATAATATCCAAGCTCTATTGATTTTAAGATTATATCTTGAGTTGCAGGGAAAATAATTAAGCGAACATCGGGATGAACTTTTTTGTCTTTTAAGATTTCAGCTGCTGCTTTTATATCTTCCAATCTTCCGTTTGTGCAGCTTCCTATTACAACTTGATTTATTTTAATATTATCTTTAATTGCTTCGTTTATTGTGTGAGTATTTTCAGGCAAATGCGGATAAGCAACAGTAGGTTCAATTTTGCTTGCATCATATTCTATTATGCGTTCGTATTTTGCATTTTCATCACTTTTTAGTATTATGGGTTTTCTTGTGTAATTTATTCCGCTTCGATTTTGAATGTAATTTAAGGTTGTTTCATCTGCTTCAATTATTCCGTTTTTTGCACCTGCTTCAATTGCCATATTGCAAATTGTAAAACGTCCGTCCATATCCATAGAAGAAATTGCACTTCCTGAGAATTCAAGAGTTTTATATAATGCGCCATCTACTCCGATATCGCCAATTAAATGCAAAATAAGATCTTTTGCTGTAACGTATTTTTTTAACTGTCCGTTAAATATTACTTTAATTGTTGATGGTACTTTAAACCAAGTAGAACCCGATGCCATAGCGCAGCCAAGATCAGTTGATCCTACTCCTGTTGAAAAAGCACCCAGTGCTCCGTAGGTGCAAGTATGAGAATCAGCGCCGATAATTAAATCGCCTGCCGTTACTATTCCTTTTTCAGGCAGTAGAGCATGTTCAATACCCATTGTTCCTACATCAAATTTATATGTTAAATCTTGTGATTTAACAAAATCTCTTAAGATTTTTGCCTGCTGTGCGGATTTAATATCTTTGTTTGGTACAAAATGGTCAGGTACAAGAACAACCCCTGATTTATCAAAAACTTCTTTGGTTCCTATTTTATTAAACACATCTATGGCAATAGGACCTGTTATATCATTTGCCAGAGCAATATCAATTTTTGCTTCAATTAAATCGCCCGCTTTAACATAATCTTTGCCGGAATGAAGTGCAAAGATTTTTTCGGTTATTGTCATAGGGTGAGTGTTTGGCATTTTATTTTCCTTGTTTAGATTTAATATCCAGAACGTTGTTGTGTCCGATTACATATGCTACGCAAGTTTTTGTGCTTGCAACATACCAAGCACAATTTTCTTGCAGACATATTCTATAGTCATTGTTACCTGCAGAAAGCAGCGGGCAAAACGGTATTCTTTTTTTTGATGTATTTGCTTCGGTCATCTTATACCCTCGTTTTTTCTAATTCTATACCTTTTTTAATGAGATTGCATTTTGTTTCATCACATTTTTTTTCTTCTTCTTTGTATATTTTTGAACGGTTCATAACTTCATCGAAATCAATTAAATGCGCATCAAAGTCGGGTCCATCTACGCAGGCAAATTTAACTTTTCCGCCTACGGTTACTCTGCATGCTCCGCACATTCCGGTACCATCCACCATAATTGGATTCATTGAAGCCTCAGTTTTAATTTTGTAAGGTCTTGTAAGTTCTGCTACAGCTCTCATCATTGGCATAGGGCCGACTGCAATAACATAGTCTACTTTTTCGGAATCAATTATTTCTTTTGCAACGTTAGTTGTGAATCCTTTTATTCCGTAGCTGCCGTCATCTGTTGTAATATGAAGTTCATTTACGGCATTTTTCATTTTATCTTCCCAGAAGATTAAATCTTTTGTTCTTGCGCCCATAACCATGTGAACTTTATTACCTGCATCTTTGAATGCTTTAGCGATTAAATAGCAAGGTGCTGCACCATAACCGCCTGCGACGCAAATTACAGTGCCATATTTTTCAATATGTGTAGGTACACCCAATGGTCCTACTATATCTTCAATACAATCGCCCACTTCAAGTGAAGCTAATTTTTTTGTAGTGTAACCTACTGCCATATATACTATTGTTAAAATTTCGTTTTCTCTATCGTAATCAGCAATAGTTAAAGGGATACGTTCAGAATTTTTATCTGTTCTCAATATTATGAATTGCCCCGCTTTAGCGTTTTTTGTTATAAAAGGTGCTTTAACTCTGATTTCATATTGATTTTTGCATAATTCTTTTTTGTATAAAATTTCATATCCCATTTTTTCTCTTTTCCTCCGATTATTTCCTTTTTATGAATATAATATAGCAAAAATAGGACTTTGTCATTTTAGTTAAATAAAATTTTAATTAAATTAATATTTTTTTTATTCAAATGATAATAAAAATCATGATACTTTTAAGCGAACTTTTTAAAAAAAATATCTTATTATTATTGTATTTTAAATTTACAATATGTTGTTATTAGTATATGTTGTATAGCGTATTCATAAAATTAATATGTTATACTAAAATTATGAAAATCGAAAAAATATGTTTTAAAAATATTGAATATTCTATCGATACAAACAAAATGTTTTATTATGCAAATCTTGTTATGCAGGTTAAATCAAGTGAAAAAAGTATATTCAAGATTTTAAAGAGAAGAAATCTTTTGGATAAAACATTTTTAAAAGAAATAAGTATTGATAAAATGTTGGTTTAAAAAAGCTGCAAACATTATAGTTTGCAGCCTCAAAATCAAGATATGATTTTATTAAGTTTATTGACCAAAAGCAATTGTAACTTTTTCTTTTGGATTAACTTTTGAAATAGGATTTCCTGTTGGATCAACAAGATATGCTATTTCATCACCCGTTGTTTGGAATAGACCCATAGTACCGGATAGGGCTGTTCTTGTTAAATCTACAGGAGCTTTAACAACAGTTTTCAAGCCGTCTTGGTAGCTTCTGCCTGCTGCTTTGAATTTACCTGATAGTAATTCAGATGTACCTACACCTGTTTGATCAAGCAATGCTTCTGCGGCATTTGAGATACCTATTGCAGCACCGCCTATGGTTCTTCCTGCTGTACCAATTAAAGAACCTGTCCAAGTGAATGGCATTTGAACTAATCTTAAAAGACCGTTGATTTCTTTTTGTCTTTCAACACGAGCTGTTAAGATTTGTTGCGGCAATTGAGCTTTGCAGCCATCGCAATTAATGATTTCATTAAATGAAAGTTTTAGCGAACCTTGTTCATTTTTAGATGGACGTGTTACTTCGGTTACTTTACCTCTTACAGTAGAACCGCAAGGGAATGTTTGACCGTTAATTGTGATTTCATTTAATGTAGTTGCGCTGAATTGTTCTCCAACGTTAGCATGTTTTGCATTGATTATATCGTTCATAGATAGTTGAAGTGTCGGGACTGTTACTCTTGTTTCTCTTTCCATGAAGGTTTTTCCGCCAAGGTCTTGAGAAGCAGTTTTGGTTGATTTATCATATCCGCCTGCAACTCTTATATTTTGTAACATAGCGCTTGCTTCTGCACGAGTTGTTTTATCGTTTGGACGAATATAATCTTGATTTCTTTCGTTTTTAAGCGCTCCATTATCAATAGCTTTAGCTACACATTCTCTTGCCCAGCATGGAACTTGAGAACCGTCTTTGTATTTTGATAATATTTCATTTGCTTTTGCTTCATCCATAGGACAGCTTAGGCCTTTTGACATGATAGTTAATGCTTCCGTTCTTGAAATATTTTCATTAGGTTTGAACATATCATTACCTTTGCCTGCTATCATGTTTTCTGATACACCTTTTGAAATATAACTGTGTGCCCAGTGATTTTGAGGAACATCTTTGAATGTTAAATTATCGCAACCTGATGTCATATCAAGGTTGTATCCTTTAACAACCATTGTAGCCATTTCAGCACGGGATACTTTTCTGTTTGGTTTAAATAAACCGTCAGGATATCCTTCAAGCACACATGCTTCAGTTAAACGATTAATATCAGAACTTGCCCAGTAGCTATCAAATACATCGGGGTATTGTTGAGCTGTAATATCAGCAGCAGCACCTGTAAAACCTAAGCAAGCGCATGGTTCAGTTGATTTTTTGATAATATCCATTGTTGTTGTAGAGTGTACATTTGGTGCAGCATCGCAATCATATTTTGGCATTGCATCAGCATCAATAACCGGTGCTGCTCCGCCTGTAGCACATCCGCAATCTACGGGAACACCTTTGTAGCAGGGTGTTAATAATGAATCGTTGATTTGGGCATTGTTATTGCTTTCTCCGACTTGTGTTTGATTGGAGTTTGAATAGATTGCGCTTGGATAAGCATAGGTTTGTTGATTCATTGGTTTACATTCAACACACGGAGCTGCTCCGCCTGTTGGACATCCGCAATCAGATTTTTGTTCTTCGCATCCGCAATCATTTTTTTGTGTTTCGCAAGGATCGCATTTGCTTTTTTTCTTTTTGCAATCGCAATCAGCTTTTTTGCATTTTGAACAAGTTGCATTGTCAGGAGTTACAATTTCAGAATTGTTATTGCAACCGCAATCATCTGCAACAGGACAAGCAGCAAATGTCATAGGAACAGTTAAAGCCAATGCACATAAGCTGATTGTAGCGCCTTTTAATAGTTTTCTTTTGATAGTCATTTTTCCTCCTTTTATGTTGCATTCTTTTACAAATAGACTATGCTTTGTAAAATTTGCATTTTGTTTTTAATTAAGCAAAATAAAACGCACAATTTTATTTTAAAATTATGCGTTTTATTAAGTCTGTATTCATTACCATAAAAGGTTATCTAAAATGCTAATTATTATATTTCTGACAATAAATAATCAGCCATCCATTGATATTCGCTATTTTCAGTTGCTAATGCTTTAAGAGGAACAACAGCGCTTTCTCCGATTCTAATTAAACTCATTGCAACAATACCTCTTTGAAGACCGGTTAAAGTGATTAACTTTTCTACAAGAGCATTAACTGCACGAGCGCCCATTGCAACAATTGAATTTTCAACATCATTTTTTGTTGTTGAATCAACGTCTGCAAGTAAAAAATCTAATTTTTCAGATATATTATCTTTTTTAATGTTTAAATTTGAATCAATTACAGCTTGCATTGTATTTCCTCAATTTCCCTATTTGCTTATTTAAAAGTATACAAGATAAAAAAATCTTTTTTCAATTTCCTTATACAATCTTTATATCGATGTAAAGATTTATTTGAAATTTTTAACGTTTGTATAATATTTATAAGCTTTTATGGCGTTTTCTTCGCTGCCCCATTTTTCAAAATTTTCCTTTGCAAGGTTTTTTATTTTTTCTTGGGCTTCTTCGTCTTTATTTTCTTGTTTGAGTGATATTACGTCTAATAGTGTATCTGCTTCGTCAAAATTAACATGTTCTGAAGCGCCGATTGTAATAAGCATGTTTTGTATATTTTTATTGGTTATATATTTTTTTGCTATAGATATTGCTTTATATACTGTATCGTGGTGGTTTTCCAGGGAATTATTTTCAAGTTCTAAAAATGCACTTGCCACTTCAATTAAATCATTATCTATATAGTGATCTTCATTATCCATTAAGTTAATTAAATTGTTCATATATTCATAACTGATTGAATCATCTTGCCAATTTTTTGTTGTGTTTAATAATGCGGCTGCAACTTCTGCTATATTCATATTAAAGCAGCCGTTTCTAATGCAGCATAAAAGCATTTCAGGCGGAAAACAGTGCAGATAAAGCGATTTTGCTTCTTCATCATTTTCAATTAGATTTATAAGTAATTTTTTAGTCGATTCATCTGCGCTATCTAAAAATCTAATTGTTTGTTCTTTAGCTTTTATAATTCTATTTCCAACATCTATCAAGCGTGCAGCATAAAAACTCGGACCGGATTCTAGACCTTCATCTATATCGAAAACAGCTTCTCCTTTTTCATTGCACAAACTTATATCAATTGCTCCAACTATTTCATCTATTCGCATATCTTGTTTTTCTACAAACAAAGATTCAGGGTAATAATTGTAGGTTATATCATCATTTTCAGAAATTGCAATTTTATAATTACCTGTTAATTCTTTATTTAATAAAGCATATATAAATTGTCCTGATGTTAGACCTATACAACAATCATCTTTTCCTAGTTCTATATATTCATATTGTACTTCTCCATCATCATTTATATTTTTATACAATGTAATTTTATATTGTGGCAATTGTTCTTTGAATACTTCTATGCAAGCATCTACGAAAGGTTTTAAGCTTGAATCAACCTTAGAGTTAAAAATTGTTGTTCCATCTTTGTATGTATATTGTGCAATTCCATCGGGAGTTATATCTTTATTTTTATTTGCTTCTTTAAGAACTTGTCTTTTTGTAACTAAACCTGCCTTATAAAAGCTCCTTATATTATTTAAGAAACTAAAATCCGCTGTTTTAATATCTTTTTCAAAGTTTTCTTTAAAATCATGCGCAATTTCAGGGATTTTAGCCATTTCTTTTGCATCTGAATAATATTGTTCTATGGCTCTTATAGCAGCATCAGAAGTAAGTGTTATATTGTTATCTTTAAAAAAATCACATAAATCAATTATATCTTCTGCTTGTATTAATGATGGGGCAGGTTTTTGATAATCAGCAAAAGTATATTCTTTAAAAGAGGCATTTTCTTCTAAAGATTTTCTTATAGGGTTAGTTTCAGCTTTTCGTTTTAGTGCTGCAGGCGGGTTTTTAAAATTAATATGTGTTATGTTATTTATTTGCATAGTTCCTCACATTTTTTTTGATACATATAGAAGTATCGAGAAAAAATATTTTTGCTTTTTTAAAAAAATATTTTTATAGTAAAATGTTTTTATGTTTGATAATTTATCGGAAAGATTGCAGGAAATAATAAGAAAAACAAGCGCAAATGCTACTTTGACGCAAGAAAACATGCAAGATGCGCTAAGAGAAATAAGAAGAGCACTATTAGGTGCTGATGTTTCTTTGAATGTTGTAAAATCTTTTATTTCATCAATTAAAGACAAAGCAGAAGGTGAAAATGTTATTCAATCAACTAATCCTTCTCAAACTTTAATTAAAATTGTAAACGACGAATTAACAAAACTTTTAGGAGAAAAACAAGCTCCTCTTAACCTGAGTACAAATCCTTCAATTATTATGATGCTTGGCCTGCAAGGTTCAGGTAAAACAACAAGTGCTGCTAAGCTTGCTCTAAAATTAAAAAAAGAAGGTAAAACTCCTCTTTTGGTTGCGCTTGATATTTATAGACCTGCTGCAATATTGCAGTTGAAGACTCTTGCAAATGAAAATAAAATTGATTTCTTTGCAATGGAAGATGAAAAAGATGTTGTAAAAATTGCAAAAAATTCTCTTGAATACGCAAAAGAACATAATGATACGGTTTTAATTTTTGATACAGCAGGCAGATTACAGATAGATTCTGATATGATGGCGGAATTAATGTTAATTAATCATAGCTTTGACATTAATGAAAAACTGCTTGTAGTGGATTCTATGATAGGTCAAGCTGCTGTTGAAGTTGCGCTGAATTTTGATGAACAACTGGGTATTGATGGTGTTATTTTAACAAAATTAGATGGCGACACTAAAGGCGGCTGTGCTTTAAGTATAGTTCATGCTACAAATAAACCGGTTAAACTTATTGCAACAGGGGAAAAAATTGAACCGCTGGAAGATTTTCATCCGGATAGAATGGCAAACAGAATTCTTGGAATGGGTGATATTGTTTCTCTTGTTGAAAAAGCTCAAAAAAATATTGATATAAAAGAAGCAAAAGAACTTGAAAATAAAATGCTTAAAGCTGAATTTAGCTTTGAAGATTTCTTAAAAATTCAAAAACAAATAAAAGCTTTGGGTTCTTTTGGCGGAATTTTATCAATGCTTCCTTTGGGAATTTCTAAAAATGATACCGAAAAAATTTCTCATGAAGGAGAAAAACAGTTTAAAAAAATCGAAGTTTTTATTCAATCTATGACACCTGAAGAAAGAAGAAATCCAAATATTTTGAATGTTTCACGCAAAAAAAGAATTGCAAAAGGTGCAGGCATGGATATAAATGAATTAAATAATTTTATAGCTCAATTTGAAATGATGAGAAAAATGATGAAAGGTCTTGGCGGACTGAAAAATCAGTTTAAAGGTAAAAAAGGTAAAATGCCTCTTATGCCTCCTAAGTTTCCGTTTTAATAAGGAAGATTTTTATGAAAATTGTTATATACGGCGCAAATGAAATGGCTTCTGCAATTGCTGCGGATTTATTTGAAGACCATGACGTAATTATTATCGATCCTTGTCAAAAAAAATTAGATGGATTTTCAAGGCTTGATATTGGTATAGTTTGTGCTGATGCGCTAAATATTAACACTTTAAAAGATACCGATATAGAAAGTACAGACGCCTTTGTAGCGCTTACTGATGATGATGAAACAAATATCATAGCTTGCCTTATGGCAAAACAAGTATCCGATGCGCAGACAATTTGCTTTGTAAGCAAAAAAGAATCGCTAGAATCAATTAATTTGCTTAAAGATGAATATAAAAATTCTTATGTGCAAAATATTGATAACGTCATTTGGCCTCAAAGACTTTTGGCGCAAGAAATTTTTAAAATTATTGCTGTGCCGAATGCAGTAGATGTTGAAAATTTTGCACACGGCAGAGCTCGTCTTTTTGAATATAGAATAAAAGAAGATTCTGAACTTTTAGATAAAAAAATAAAAGATTGCTACTTTAATTCAGAAGTTCTTGTAGTAGGAATTGTTAGAGATGATGAACTTTTTATCCCGAACGGCAACAGCGAATTTATGCTAAACGATAAAGCAATATTAATGGGAACTCCGATTGGGCTTGATATTGCTGCAAGTGAGCTTTTTGAATCAAAAGGGAGCGTTAAAAAAATTGCTATAATTGGCGGCGGTTCTGTTGGTTTTGAATTGGCTGGAGCTTTGGAAAAAACGGCGATGAATTTAAAATTAATAGAAAATGATTATGAAAGATGTGAAATGCTTTCTCAAAATCTAAAAAAGACATTGATTTTAAATGAATCCGGAACAAGTCTTGAACTTTTAGAACAAGAAGAAATAGGAAAATCTGATGTAGTTATTGCAATCACAAATAATGATGAAAAAAATTTATTATGTTCGCTTTTAGCAAAACAATTAGGTGCAAAAAAGGTAATTACAAGGGTTTCTCAGGGTACAACCGCGAATTTATTTGAAAGAGTCGGCGTTGATGTTGCAATTTCTCAAAGAGAAGCATGTGTAAATGAAATAAAAAATCGTATAATCGAATCAAGAGAAGGTATAATAGCTACCGTTGAAAGAGGACAAGGCGAAATACTTGAAATTCAGCTTAATAAAAACTTTAAACCAAAAACCCTTATTGATATAAAAATGCCTGTTCCTTGTGTTATTGCTATTATAAGACGAGGTTCAAAAGTAATAATCCCAAAGGGGCAAACAATGATTCAAGGTGGGGATATTCTTTTAATTTTCACAAAAACGGATGATGTAATAAAAGTTAAGGAATATTTGAATAATGCGGTATAATCTTATATTTTATATTCTTTCGATAGCCTTGAAGCATATTGGAATTTTGTTTTTAATACCGGCTATTGTTGCGATATTGCTGCATGAAAATAAAGAAATTGTACCATTTATTGCAACTGCTTTAATTTCTATTTTAATTGGTTTTATTTTTTCTATAAATAACGCGGATAAAAAAGATTTGGATAATATTAAAAAGACAGAATCACTTGCAACTGTTTTATTTGCTTGGGTTTTATTCGGTTTAATATGTACTATACCTTATCTTTTCTATGATTTTAGTTTTACAAACGCTTGTTTTGAGGCTGTATCAGGTATTACAACAACAGGCGGCACGGTTATTCAGAATTTTAATTTGTATCCTAAAACATTGTTTTTTTATCGTTCTTTAACCCAATGGATAGGCGGTATGGGTATAGTAGTGTTATTTATTGCGGTACTGCCTAATATTGCCGTTGCAGGCAGACAGATGTTCTATGCTGAAGCACCTGCACCTACTGAAGATAAGGCAACTCCCAGAATACGTTTTACAGCAAGCTGGCTTTGGGGTTTGTATTTAACATTTACTGTTTTAGAGGTTATTGTTTTAAAATTTTTAGGATTGGATTTGTATAATGCAGTCGTAACCTCGCTATCTACTATTGCAACAGGCGGCCTTTCTCCATTATCAGGCGGCATAGTTGATTATAACAGTGTTCCTGTGAGTATTTGTGTACTTATTTTTATGTATATAGCAGGAATAAATTATATTTTAATATATAGAATAATTAAAAATAAAAGTTTAAAGCCATTATTTAAAAGTGAAGAATTTAGGGTTTATACAGGAATAATTATTATTTTAAGTTTGTGTTTAACTATAAGTCTTTGTGTTAATTCAGGTTATGAATTTAATCAGGCACTTTTAAATTCATTTTTTGAAATAGTTACAACTATGACCACAACAGGCTTTGCTGTTGATAATTACATAAATTGGGATACAGCATCCAAAGCGATATTGTTTTTAGCATTTTTTACGGGCGGCTGTGCTATGTCTACATCCGGCGGTATAAAAATAATTAGATGGATTTTTGTATTTAAATATTTAAAAAGAGAATTAAACAAAATTATTCACCCAAAAGGAGTTTATCCGATAAAGCTTGAAAATAGCGTAGTAAATACTGATATTATAACTCAAATGGTTGCCTTTATTGCTTTTTATTTTGCCTTTTTAGCATTGGGAACTTTTTTAATTACAATTGTTGAAAAAAACTCAATAGTAGCAATTACAACGTCTGCTACAGCCATAGGAAATATTGGTCCTGCTTATGGAGCAATTGGACCTATGGATAGTTTTTTCCCTTTGCACACATTTACAAAATGGGTTTTAATATTTCTTATGTTAATAGGACGTCTTGAAATAATTCCTTTTCTTGCAATATTAAATAAGGATTTATGGAAAAATTAATATAATGGATAAATTAAAAATAATATTTGTAGGTATTCCTGATATGGCAATTATTTGCCTTGATAATTTGCTTGCAAAAAAATTTGACATTATAGCGGTTGTCCCGCCTAAGAAAAATCATGAAACCTATGATTATTTTAAATCTTTCGTTACGGCTAAAGGATTAAATTTTATTGAATTTGAAAACAGTCCAAATGATAAGGATTGTTTGGATAAAATATCAAAATTAAATGCAGACATTGGGGTTGTTTGTTCGTATAATTATCTTTTATCGCAAGATTTTTTAAATACAACCAAAATGGGCTATATTAATTGTCATCCTTCGCTTTTACCTGATTACAGAGGGGCAAACCCTTATTTTCATATTATAAATAACGGAGAAAAAATATCTGGTATAACTTTGCATTTTATGGATAAAACATTCGATACGGGTGATATAATTTATCAGGAAAATTTTGAAATATTGCCTTTTGAAACAATGGGAACGCTTTTTAATCGAACAACTTATATGATTTCAGATGCTCTTATAAAAGTTTTGACAAGTATTCAAAATGGTGATGAAATAAAGAGAATTCCTCAAAAAACAGGGGATTTTAAAAAGGCTCTTAAAGTTGACGGAAACTTCAGAATAAGATGGAAAACAAATTCTGTTTTGGAAATTGAAAGATTAATAAGAGCATGTAACCCTTTTTACAATGCTTATACAGATTTTAGAGCAACAAGGTTTAAAATTGTGAAAGCAAGTATTATTGAACAAAAACATAATTTCGAACTCGGAAGAATAATAAAAGCTGATGAAAATTCTTTCATGGTTGCAGCTAAAGACGGAGCTGTTTGCGTTGAGGTTGCTCAAATAGGTACTTGGGGGTATTTTACACCAAGAGATTTATATTACACTTTTAGCCCTAAAACAAATGAATATTTAATTTAAAGGAAAAAATAATGGAAAAATTACATTTTTTAACAGCCGGAATACCCTCTATTGCAAAAGACTATACTAATGCTTTTGATGTTTTGAATGATTTGAAATTAGACGGGCTTGAGGTTGAATTTGTCCATGGAGTAAGATACGGAGAAAAAACAAGAGAAGCAATTTTAAACAGGGGAGATTTTTTAATTACACACCACGGACCTTATTATATAAATTTAAACGCTAAAGAACAGGATAAAAAAGAAGCAAGCATTAAAAGAGTTTTAGATACTATAAGGGCAGCTAATGACCTTGGAGCATATTCAATAACTTATCATGCGGCTTTTTATTTGGGTGAAAGTTCTGAAACAGTAACAAAAAAAATGATAGATTGCCATAAAAAAATAGTTGAAATTGCAAATGAAGAAAATTTAAAAGCTTGGATTCGCCCCGAAACTACTGGTAAAAAAAGCCAATGGGGAACTTTAGATGAGATAATTGAATTATCTAAAAATTTTGATAATGTATTGCCTTGTATTGATTTTGCACATATCCATGCAAGACAAGAGGGTAAATTTAACACTTATGATGAATTTTGTTATATTTTAGAAAAATTAGGCAAAAATCTGGGTGAAATTGCTTTAAATAATTTCCATGGGCATGTTGCAGGGATTGAATACGGTTCAAAGGGCGAAAAGAAACATTTAATATTTGAAGAAAGCGATTTTAATTATAAGGATTTGCTTAAAGCTATGAAAAAATTTAACATAAAAGGTGCGCTTGTTTGCGAAAGTCCGAATATTGAAATAGATACAAAAATTTTAAAAGATTACTATGAAAGTTTATAATCACTTTATCAATTGAACTTTTTTACAAAAATTGTATAATAATTTAAAAGTTTAAAAGAAGGATTTAATTATGAAAGAAAGATTTTTAAACGTGTTAAAATGGTTCTTTATTATATTGGGTGTTTTATTTTTAATGCAAATATTGCTTGTTGCAGGGGCTTTTATCGGACTTTCAAGCTTTGCAAAGGCTGATATAAATACAATAGGAAGCAAAAGTCCTAAAATTAAAGATATTCAACCTATTATAAATTATGTCGAAGATTATCAAATGCAAAACGGAAGATATCCTGAAAAAGTTGAAAAGGTTAAGGTAAAAAAAGGCTTAGATTATAAATATGAAATTTCTAAAAATGCTAATTGCTATACAATTACAACAAAAAAAGAAAAAGAAAATCTGACAAGCCAATATCAGCACTGTAAAGTATCCTCTGAAAATTCAAATTCAAGCTCAGAAAGCTACATTGAATACAATAATTAATTTTTAATTAAAAAAACAGGGTTTCTAAAAAAAAGAGCGATAATAAGACTGTAAGAAATAAGCAGTAAATAAAAATTGAAAGGAGCAGTCTTATGAGATTCTTAGTTAGAAAAGCACCGGAAAATTTTATTAGAACTGTAAATGATGAAATCAGCTCTTT
>CALUWL010000047.1 GCA_944324445.1 Candidatus Gastranaerophilales bacterium
ATATTACAAAAGCTCTGCGTGGATGATAGAGTCCAAGCAGCGGTCAAAGCCATAAAAGAGGGTATTGTATCGGTATAGTACATTAAAAGCAGATATTTTAAATATCTGCTTTTTATTTTTCAAAAAGTATTATACAATATTTTTATGGAGTTTAAACAAAGAAATACTAAATTTCTCTTTCCGGTTTTTGTATTTATTTTCCTTGTTATATATTTGCTGACCGCTTCTTTTTTGCAATTAAAATCTTATAACATAATGAATAAACTAACGATGAATAATAAAATTCCCTCATCTGATGTTGTTCTTGTTGTAATTGATGATAAATCTTTGCATGAAATCGGCAGATGGCCTTGGAAAAGAGAATATTATCTTGAAATTTTTGATTATTTTGAAAATTACACTAATGCAAAATTAATCGGCTATGATGGGCTTATTATGGCTCCTGATGCTGAATATCCAGATTCAGACAGAAAGTTTTTTTCTAAAGTGGGCAATTTCAAAAAATTAACTGCAGGGGTTGCTTTTTCTTATGATGATTTTGAAGACGGGATAGATACTAAAAAATACGATGAAACTTTAAGAACAAAAACCGATATAAAAATAATAGATAAACGCTCCAAAAAATATCGTGAAATGAGCGATTTTAAAAGTTTTACCGCGCTTCAGAGCAAGTATTTTGAAAATATACCGTCTTTGGGGCTTGTGAATGTGCCTGAAGATTATGACGGATACATTAGAAAAGCAACTCAGTTAGTGGATTATAAAGGTAGTTTTTTCCCCTCTATGGGGCTTAGCATGTATTCAAAATATACAGGAATAAGAGAATATATTTTAACAGATAGATATATCTATGGTTTTTCAGATAAATATACTCTAAGAATTCCTGTTGAACATTATATGGGGCTTGTTTCAAATTATATTTGTTACTATAAAACAAAGGATAATATTTATTCTCATAAAAAATATTCAGCATCAGATATAATTAATTCTTATAGAAAGTTAAAAGCAGGTAAAACCCCTGATATTGATATAAAAGAGTTTGATAATAAAACGGTATTTATCGGTGCAAATGCTCAAGCGCAAGCTTTATCCGATATTCAAAGAACCCCTGTTTCTGAAAATTTTTCAGGACTTGATATTCAAGCGACAAATTTCGATAATTTAATTTCAAATAATTTCTATAGATTAACAAGTCCCTTGTACAACTTTTTAATATGCGTTGCAATATTTATTTTGATTTTTATATTGGCTACAACAATGTCAATAACAGGCGCTATGATATCGTCTGTTTTTGTTATGCTTATTTATCTTTTGTTTACGTTTTTTATGTATCAAAATAAGATAGCAGTCAGTTTGATTTTACCTGAATTATTTGTCATAGTCACGCTTGCTTGTGCATATTCTTACAGATATTTGCTTGAAGATAATAAAAAAGTAAAAATCCAAAAAGCAATGGGGAAATATCTTTCTTATGATGTTATGCAAAATGTTGTAAAAAATATTGATAACATCTCCCTTGGCGGCAAAAGAGCTGATATTACCGTTTTGTTTGCGGATATAAGAAATTTCACATCTATTTCGGAAAAAATGGATGCTAATTCGGTTACTATGATTTTAAATGAGTATTTTTCGGCTCTTGTTCCTATAATTGAAGAATATAACGGAATTTTGAACAAATTTATGGGAGATGCCGTTCTTGCAATTTTTGGAGAACCGAAAAAGAATAAAAACCACGCACTTGATGCGGTAAGATGTGCTGATAAAATGCTTAAAAAAGTTAAATATTTGCAAGAAAAATGGATGGATGAAGGCAAACCTAAAATTGAAATCGGAATAGGAATTTCAACCGGAGAAGCTTTTATAGGTAATATCGGCTCAACCGAGCGCCTTGAATATACTGTTATAGGAGATACTGTTAATACTGCAAGCAGAATTGAAAATTATAACAAGGTTTATAGAACAAACTTTTTAATTAGTGAATCAACCTATGAAAGAGTTAAAGATTTTGTAGATGTCATTACTATAAAAAATGTTGTAATCAGAGGAAAATCGAATAAAATAAATTTATACGAAGTAATAAGACTGGTGAAATAAGGTTGAGATTTTGAATTTTGATGAAATATATGAAAAAGTAAAGCAAGCCGTTACTTTGGAAATTAAGTATCAATACATAGATTTTGACGGAAGAAAAACGAATTTTTCAAAATTTATGATTAGTGTTTTGTATGAACTTTTAAAGAGAATAAATAAAGTTGAAAAACAAAACGTTGCAAATTTGATTAATCTTTTTGAAAGCTACAAAATAGATGACATTTCAAATAGAAAATATACAATAGATAGAACCTTGGAGCTTTTTAGCAGATTAAGAAAGCAAATAAAACCTAAAGAAAAAAAAGAATCAATTGAAACTAAAAAGGAATTTCAAGAAGAAATTGAAGAAGTTGATGTAACTTTTATAAAAGGTGTCGGGCCTCAAATCGCTAAATTATTTAATAAAATCGGTATATTTAAAGTAAAGGATTTAATTGAATATTATCCAAGAAAATATGCAGATTATAAGGCAAGAAACAAAATCAAAGATTTAAAATTAGGTGAAAATGTTACTATATATGGAAAAATCGCAAGAGTTCAACACTATACAACTCCTAAAAAATTAACGATTTTTACGATTTATATTAAAGATTCAACAGGAATTATTCCAATTAATTTATTTGTCAAAACAAATAACAGAAGAATTATTGAACATTATAAAAAGATGTACCCGATTAATTCTTTGGTTATGGTTTTAGGAACGGTTAAATTTGACGATTATAATTCAAGAACAACTTTGGATAAGGTGCAAATTCAAATTTTAGGCGAAGGAGCAGAAATTGAATCGGATAAAAATAAAATTGTTCCTATTTATCCTTTGACTGAGGATTTAAATTCAAAGGTTTTAGTTAGCGCTATAAAAAATGCTCTTGAAAAGTTTTGGGATAAAATTTATGAACCGTTGCCCGAGTATATTCTTGATGAGCTTTTTTTAATTAAAAAAAGAGAAGCGATATCTAATTTGCATTTTCCTTCATCTTTTGAGGAAATTGAAAAATCAAGATACAGGCTTGTTTTTGAGGAGTTTTTTTCTCTGCAATTGAATTTGGCTCTTATTAGAAAAGAAGCTGAAAAAGATGAATCAATCAAGCTTGAGATTAAAAAAGGCGGTTTAGTTGAAAGATTTATTCAGAATTTGCCTTTTGAATTAACAAATGCACAAAAAAACGCTATAGATGAGATTTTTAAAGATTTAAACTCCACAAAACCAATGCAAAGGCTGCTTCAAGGAGATGTTGGTTCGGGAAAAACTGTAGTGGCTTGTATTATGCTCTTGTGCGCAATAGAAAACGGTTATCAAGGTGCTATTATGGCGCCTACTGAGATATTAGCCCTGCAGCATTATAGGAATTTTTCTTCTTGGCTTACTCCGCTGGGTCTTAGTGTTGGTTTGTTTATCGGAAAAAATACTCAAAAGGCAAAAAAAGAAGCCTATACTAATCTTAAAAACGGTCAAATTCATATTGCAGTCGGAACTCATGCTCTAATTCAAGAGGGAGTTGAATTTAATAATCTTGGTGCAATTGTAATTGATGAACAACATAGATTTGGTGTTAAACAAAGAAATGCTCTTTTAAATAAAGGTAAAATGCCCCAAATGCTTAATATGACAGCAACTCCAATTCCAAGAACGTTAGCGCTTACTTTACATGGGGATTTGGATATGACTATTATGAATGAATTGCCAAAAGGAAGAAAGCCCATTATAACAACTCTTGGCGGAATTCAAGAAAGAAAAAAAGTATATGATTTAATAAAAAAAGAGATATTTTTTAAGCATCAAGCATATATAGTTTATCCTCTAATAGATGAATCCGAATCAATAACGGCTAAGGCTGCAACTGAAGAGGCAAAAAAACTTCAAGAAGGTGAATTTCAAGGATATAAAATCGGTCTTTTGCACGGTAAAATGTCAAATGTTGAAAAAGATGAAGTTATGAACGATTTTAAAAAGGGAAATTATGACATTTTAGTTTCAACAACGGTAGTTGAAGTAGGGGTGGATAATCCTAATGCTACAGTTATAGTAATTGAAAACGCAGAAAGATTTGGTTTATCTCAACTGCACCAGCTTAGAGGCAGAGTAGGCAGAGGTAATGAGCAATCGTATTGTGCTTTAATTACTTCAAGTTCATCAAAAGATGTAAGAAAACGTCTTGAAATTATGACCAAAACAAATGACGGTTTTGTAATTTCGCAAAAGGATTTAGAATTAAGAGGCCCAGGAGAATTTTTAGGTACAAGACAATCGGGTTTACCGGATTTTAGGCTTGCAGATTTAGTTAATGATGTTGAAATTTTAAATACTGCAAGAAAATATGCTTTTGAATTTATTGAAAATGAAGATATTGAAAAATATCCTTTGCTTAAAAAAGAAGCTTTAAGTCATAATCTTTTCAGAGGTTAAACGTTCATAATTCCTTTAGGAATGCTTGTGCTTGTTACTCTGACTCCAAATTTATCCTCTATTACGATTACTTCACCTTTTGCAACAAGTTTTTCGTTCACATATATTTCAACTTGTTCTCCGGCGATTTTTTCAAGTTCTACAATTGAACCTTTTTCCATTTCCATAACTTCTCTTATAGAGGATTTTGTTCTTCCAAGCTCTACGCTTATGTGCATGGAGATATCTTGCATTATATCAAGATTTTTTTTGATTGAACGATTAGCAGGAGTATCTTGAAATTCTTGAAATTTAACCGGTCGAACCGTAACAAGTTCATTTGTTAAAGTTTTGTTTGCGTCTTCGTTTGTTTCGGTTTCGATTTCGTTTTTTTCAATTTCTATTTCGTTTGCATTTTCGATTGGTTTATCTGAAAGCAAATCTTCGCTATTTAATTTTTCTTCGTTGTTATCCATCATTATTGAATTATAAATTGTCCAAAGCTTACTCTCATAACTTCTCTTTGACCTTCAAAGATATTATTTACCATTTGCAAAATTTCTTCTTTTGCAATTTCTTTACCGGTAGGTGTTGAAAGTTCGTCTGATGTTTTATTTGAAAGAACTGAAATCACAGCATCTCTTATAGCTGGTTTATATCTTTCCATTTCGGATATAATGGCTGCGTTAGGATCAACAGGAGCTGAGGCACCATGTCCGCCATGTCCGCCTGAAGCTGCAGGAGCTTCTGCTTCAAGCATTTCTGCTTCTGTTTTAGATAATTCCATTGCTATTCCGACCTTTAAATATCTTCTGCTTGTTGTGTCGGCAAGATTTAGAATAAATTCTCCTAAATCTAATAATATGCCTTCTTGTCGTACATCTTCACCTTCTTCTTCTGTTTGTTCGTTTTCCGGAAGAAGTTTTGCGATTTTTTTGTTCATTGATGAATCAATCATAAAGTACATAATTAGCATTGAAACAATAACAACCACAATTAATATAACGTTATTTAAAATCATTATCATATTGGGTGTCAGTTCAAGTGAAGGTTTTTTATTTGGATTTTTATCTTCTTTATTATCTACAGGTTTTACCATCTTTCCTCCAAAGGTTTATAACCAATTTTCTTCTTCTTTTCTGAATATTTTATTTTTTAAATTTATTATACCGTTTTTTGTTTTATTTCCAAAATTTACTATACCATTTTTGGTTGTATTTGTAACATCAATAATGTTTTCTTTTGTATCATCTCTTAATTTATCTGTATCCCATTTTTTTCTTTCAATTTCGGAAAGTTCTTTTTTAACTCCGATATTGTGCTTATCTTTAGCATATTGTTTAATGTTTTCTCTTGTGATTGCTGTTGGCGGTTCAACAAAATTTGGATTTAACATCTTCATTTTAACATTATATGCAATATCAGGGCTTATATATTTGGAGTATTCTTTTAAACGAAGCATTCCTTCATAGTTATTTGAAATTGTGGTATCCAGATTTTTCATTTTATTGTTTCTTATGTTTTTAGCATATATGCTTTCCCAAAGTACAATTTCTTTTTCAACATCTACAAAGCTTACATATACAGAAACTCTGTGCGTAGGATTAACAACATCCATTCCCGAAACATTAAATATGTTCCATACGGTATTTTTCAAAAAATCACGTTGAATATCCATTCCCATGGTTATTACAACCATTTTTTTAACTCCAATTCCTCTTGCAATTTTTTTTAAAAGAGGATATTCAAGATTATATCCTTGCTGGAGTCCTTGTAGGGATTCTAAGTCGTATTGTCTGAGGTGTGCTTTTTTTAGAGCATTTTGCGCAGAATCCAAAGGCACAACTTGTATATTTCTTTTCATTAGGCTTGCTCTAACATCTTGAGCAAAAAATTCCGGAGTTCTATAATAGGCATTATAATAATTGACAGGTGTTAATAGGGTATCTGTTATGATACCTATTTTTTCAAGTGCAAAACAGTTTAGATTGCAAAATACTAGAAAACAGACCGTCAATACGACTTTTGTTATAAATCCCCTAATCATAGTAATAAGATTATCGACCATATTTTATGCAATTAAAATCATATATTTAGTTGATTTTTTTGACTTTAATAAAATTTTTATTAAATAGTTGTTGTGAGTTAGTCGTAAACGTATCTAGGAAAGTATATTCATGGATAAAAAATGCCTTTTTCATACAGATTGCAAAAAATTCTCGAAATTAGAATAAGAAAAAAAGAAGAGCAATTGCAGGCTGTTATAAATGCGCAAAAAGAGGTTGACAGGATTGAATTACTCATAATAAAAAATCTTCAACAAATTGATGATTTGACGCAACAAATGAAAAAAGCAGATCCTATGATGTTTGAACAATATGATAAATATATAAAACATTTATGGGAAGAAGATAAAAAATTACAGCAGCAAAAACTTGAAGCACTGGAAGCACTAAATCATGAAAAAGAGCTTTTAAAACTTAGAGAACAAGAGGTTAATGTATTAGAAAAACATAAAGAACACCAAAAAGAAAATTATATACAAGAACAAAAGGCGCTTGAACTTAAGGAATTAAATGAAATAGGTTCACAAAAATTCTTTATAAGAAACAAAGAAAAAAAAGAAGATGAAGAATACGAAGAATATTTAGAATACTTAGAGAAATCAAAAAATGGAAATTGAAACAATATCAAAACAAGAATATAACGAAGATTTAATTAAAACAAATCTTAGGGAAATATTTGAACCCGAGCAATATATAAGCGTTAAGGGGTCAAGTCCGTTTGATAGTGTTAAAAATCGCCTGCAGGAAATTATTGAAAATATAATTTCTCCTAAGGAATTTAATTTTGATGAAGAATTGAATGCAAAATTTTTAGAGCTTGATTTTGGTTCTGAATTTGACATTGACGCAACTAAAATTGGCGTTCAGGATGCAATATTTTTTGTTAATCTTTTAAATCAACAAAATTTAATTAATTATTCTGTTGAAGATGATGGAATTAGCCTTACAACGTCGGATAATAAGACAATTCAAGCAACAAAATCCTTGATTCATGTTCTTCAAACTTCCGTTGATACTAATAAACCTATTAGATTAGATTTTGATAGAGATGTAACCGTTATTTTAAAACTTGATAAAGAAGGCAAGGTTCAAGCCCATTTTATTCCGGGAACTGCTGAAGTTGAAAGTTATTTAAGAAATAATATTCAATGTCTAAGACAACGTTTCGATGACGAAAATATTAATTATTCTTCTTTGGGATATTCAAGATATAGAGAAGAAAACCAGTCCAGAAAGCAAAAAAGGAGCGATAAATGAGAGATTCTTATATCAATGCGATGAACGTTCAAAAATCCACTGTTCATTGGATGAACGCAATATCAGAAAACCTTGTTAATTTGTATACTCCGGGGTATCGTGAAAATCAGGTAACATTTAAAACATATCTTGATGCAGCGGTGCCTGATAGAATATTGAAAAATCAAGGACAAGGAAAAGCTATCCCCGGCACTTCTAATGAAAACGTTTTTCTTGAAGGCAACGGGTTTTTCGTGTTGAGAAATGATGAAGGAAGAATAGCTTACACTCGTTTGGGCGAATTTAAATTCGACGGAGAAGGCGTTTATAGAGCTGCAGACGGTTCCAAAGTTCAAGGATATATTTTAAATGATAAAGGTGAAATAATGTCCGGAACAAAATCATTGGATAGCGAAGCATTTCAAGATACAATCGCTCAAGGCGGTGCTTTATCAGTTCCTACTACTGAAATAAAACTTTGGATTGACCCTGATAACGGAAAATATCTTGGTAAATATGATGAATTTGAAATCAAAGGTGATGGAATTCTATACGGAAAAGCAAATAACGGAAAAGATTCTGCTCCTTTGTATAAGCTTGCTGTTATGAATTTTCACAATCCACAGGAGCTTTTTGAATATAAGCAAGGTCAATATTTAGAAACTGAATACTCAGGAAAACCTGTTATAGGCAGAGGTGAAATAAGAAGCGGATTGATAGAATTATCAAACATTGATTTTAAAGCTAATGCGACATATTGGCAGGAAGCTCAAACTCAGCTTGATTTGTCGGGAAAAATCATGTCAACATATAAGCAATTATTACAATCTGCTATGGATTTATTAAGTTAAGGTTATGAAAAAATTTTTTATTTCTCTCAATTTAATAGTAATATTTTTCTTCTTCACAATAAATTTTGCTTATTGTGAAGAAGATTTTTTCATTGATACGCCTTTTGAAGATGCCAAAAGTTCTTCTAAATTAATTCAAGATAAAACGATGGATGCAGTATCAGAATCAGGTAAGAAAAAAACAAGCTGGTTTTCAAAGATTTTTAATAAAAAAGAAAAAAATGATATATCAAAAGAAGAAAAAAAGGGTTATTGGGGGACTTTACCTGATATAAACAGAGATTTTAACTATAAAAGGCAGGAATTTGCTTCAAATAATAATGAAAACTTAAAAACTCCAAACAAAGAAGATTTGGAAGATAAAAATTTAAAAAAAGCTCCTTATGATGATGCTTTATTTTTGGATGTAATAGTAAAAAAAGATAAAGCTTCAGAATACTTAAATGATATTCAAAGAACTAAATTTGCGCTTAATAATCTGAAAAAATGTATAGAAGAAAACGGCGATATACAACGTTTTAACGGTTGTGTTAATATGATTGATTTGTATGTTAAAAATTTAAAATTAAAGTATCAGGATAAATCAGAATCCCTGAAAGAAAGTTATATTGATATTTTAACAACGAATTATTATGCTAAGGTTCTTGGGAATTTGTTGTATGATTCAAATTATTATGCAAGATATATTCCTGTTTCACAAGGTAAATACAGCGAACAAAATATTCAAAATGAAAAACAAAAACTTCTTGCAAGAATAAATAGAACTCTTTTTTTAATTAACGGTGAAAGTTAGTTTAATATGCAAGCCCGCTTTCATTTAAGCCAATTACAAAAACATCTTTACCTAATTGGTTTGGTCCTTTTTCACCGTCAACATCTATATAGACATTACCCCAGCATTTACCTTTTGCGCTAAGCATTTCTGCGGTATTTGGCATATAATAATCCGGGCAATCTCCTATTGCTGTTACTTCAAAACCTAAGTAAATTCCTCCTGCAAGCTTAGCGCCTAAAATATCATCATTATCTGAGCAATAACCGGTATGATCGCAGAATTTAAATCCTGAATCTTCAAATTTTATATAATTACTGTATAAATCCAGTACTTCTGCAGTGTTGGCGTTTGAACCGGATGAATTTACAAGGGCATATTCCCAATCATCAACAACTTCAACCATAAAGCTTCCGGTGGGACATGCGGCATTTTCTGCATCTCTTATTTTTAAGGACGCTTGTTGAACAGCTTCCATTGCCTTAAAGGCATTTGCAATGTATCCTTTTTCCGTAAAATCCTTTGTTTTAACGTTTTGCACCATTATTATTGCAAGAGCGCCGATTATCATAAGACAAATTAGGACTTCTGCAAGTGTGAAAGCTTTTAACTTCATTTAATTATCTCCTGATTTATATGGTTTTAATAGAGATTATAAATTTTTTTTGTTAATTTCGCAAATTTTATATTAAAAAAGCCCCGTTTGGGGCTTTTAGATTTATGCATTATGTGTGTCGAAAAATCTTCTTCTGCTAAGAGTTGGCTCTGTATCTGTAGTGCCATTTTGTATTGAGCCGTCTGTCGAGCTGCTACCTGGGCTAGCTGGGCTACCTAGGCTACCTGGGCTACTTGCCGGTTTTTCGGGTTTTTCTGCTTCGATATTAGCTTGTTCTTTATCAGTATTAGGTTTATCTACACAGTCATCATCTGGTATAGGTGTAGTTTCCGGTTCTTTTGCTTCGATATTATCTTGTCCTGGATCTACAGGCGGATTAGTTGGGCATGGTGGAGTTGGATCTGGGTCTGGATCTGGTATTGGTGTAGAATCTGGGCTTGGATCCGGTTTTGCTGTTGGTTTTGGACTTGATGTCGCTGTTGGATCTGGGTTTGGATCTACTGTTGGTGTTAGATCCGGTGTCGCTGTTGGTTTTGGACTTGATGTCGCTGTTGGATCCGGACTTGGGGGTGTTGTAGTTTTAGGTATTTGATCAACAGGTATTATATCGGATAATCGACTTTCGTCTTCAAGTTTTGCTCTTTCTTCATTAATTATATCTTGTACTAGTGATAATGCTGCATAATAATCTGTAGCATCAGGAGCTCCATCACCATTTATGTCGTAGAATACTCCTCCATCATCAAATGCCCTTTCAGTCATATGAGTTTGTATTCCATCATTTGTTAGATTGTAAGTTTCGGTTATTTTTCCGTCAGAGGCTTCTTTTTCTACTTCATATTGCCTGCTTCCGTCTTGGTTTTCTATATATGAAAAATCATCGCTTGTTTCACTGTATCTATCTATTATTCCGTCTGCATTATCATCATGGTAATTGTATGTTATTCCTGTTTCTTTATCTATATAACTTATGCTTCTTTGATCTATTGTTCCATCATCCATATAGTCATATACATTTAATTCCATTCCTGTTTCTTCGTCAAAAAGACTGCCATTTTCTTGCATTTTTACTGAATCTGAATTCATATCAAAAGCTGGCATTTGTTTTCCTATCATTCCTTCTGCCGAGAATTTTGAAATAGTTGGTTCTGTCATAATATACACTCCTTTTATAATATATATATATTTTTTTATTACGACCGTAATTTTTTATACTTTAATTTTTTTAAGTTACCATTTACAATTTTTAATAATTTTTATGATAAATTAATTTGTGAGAAAAGAAGTTAATTATTTTAGTATGGTTTTATTCTTTGAGTTTTTAATTTAAGATATTTTTCAGAGCTAGTTTGTTAAAATTTTAATGGGATTTGTGTGAGAACTGCGAATTAGAATAATTTCGCAAATTTTATATTAAAAAAGCCCCGTTTGGGGCTTTTAAATTTATGCGTTGTATGTGTCAAAAAGTTTTTTTCTGCCAAAAACTGCCTCTGCATCTGTGGCGTTATTTTGTATGAAGCCACCTTCTGGGTTGCCACCTGCTGAACTATCTGAGCCGTCTGATGAGCTACCTGAGCTGCCTGAGCCCCCTGCTGAACTATCTGAGCTGCCTGAGCCACCCGATGAGTCCCCTGCTGAGCCCCCTGCTGAACTATCTGAGCTGCCTGCTGAACTATCTGAGCTGCCTGAGCTACCCGATGAGTCCCCTGCTGAGCTGCCTGCTGAACTATCTGAGCTGCCTGAGCTACCCGATGAGTCCCCTGCTGAGCCCTCTGCTGAACTATCTGAGCTGCCTGAGCCACCCGATGAGTCCCCTGCTGAGCCATCTGGGCTGCCTGATGAACTTGTTGAGCCGTTAAGGACTGCACCTGTATTATTGGTGTTGTTTTGTTGATTTCCTGAACTACCAGAATCACCTGCGGGGTTACTACCTGAGCCCCCTGCTGAACTATCTGAGCCGCCCGAGCCACCCGATGAGTCCCCTGCTGAGCTGCCTGGGCTGCCTTCAGTACTTCCTGCTGGGTTTTTCGGTTCTTCTGCTTCGATATTACCTTGTCCTTTATCAGTATCAGGTTTATCTACACAGCTATCATCTGGTATAGGTGTAGTTTCCGGTTCTTCTGCTTCGATATTACCTTGTCCTTTATCAGTATCAGGTTTATCTACACAGTCATCATCTGGTATAGGTGTAGTTTCCGGTTCTTCTGCTTCGATATTATCTTGTCCTGGATTTACAGGTGGATTAGTTGGGCATGGTGGAGTTGGATCTGGGTCTGGATCCGGTGTTGGTGTAGGATCTGGGCTTGGATCCGGTGTTGGATCCGGTATAGGATCTGGTGTTGGTGTAGGTGTAGGATCCGGTGTTGGATCTGGGTCTGGATCCGGTGTTGGTGTAGGTGTAGGATCCGGTGTTGGATCTGGGTCTGGATCCGGTGTTGGTGTTGGTGTAGGATCCGGTGTTGGTGTAGGTGTAGGATCCGGTGTTGGTGTTGGTTTTACTGTTGGTGTATCGTTTTCTGTTATTTCAGCTTCTCTTGCCTTTGGGGCTTGTCCGGGGTGGATATAGGCTATATTTTCAAGTTTGATACTTGTAATACCGCTACCGTTTTCACCTATTAAATCTTTTATATTTAAATTTAAGATATCTTTGCTTGTAACATTTTCGCCAAATTGAGCATATAATTCGGGATTGTTTTCCATAATTTGTTGAACAGCGCTTGCTCCAAGTGCTTCTATAGCTTCAGAATCGCCATTTTCCTGAGCGCTCAATATTGCATCTTTCAGATTTGTTTCACCGTAACCTACATATTCAAGTAAATCAAGAGCTGTTTCAACTTGACTTGCATCAATGTTGTCATCGAGTGCGTGTAAATATGTTACGGTATCTTGATTGGCGTACAAATTTTCTTTAGTTGCAAGAGCCATAGCATCATCCGGAGTCATTCCTTCTTCTGACAGGTATGATAGTGCTGCATCCGGGCATTTTAGTTGTACAATTCCATCTTCAGCATTTTGTATTAGATAATCAAGGGTTTTTTCTAAATCTTCTTCGGCGAAGTTAAAGAAGTTATTATTTCCTTCTTCAAGCCATAGAGCATGTTGAATAGCGCTTCCTGCAAGGCTATCAAGTGTTTCTATGCCGTAATTATCACAAATTGCTTTTTCAAGGGCTGCTTTTGGATCGTCTACACCGTTTAAATCAATAGAAAGATTGTTTTCTGCAGATTCAAATTTCAAATTTCCTGTCATAGCGACTGTTGTAGCGCTAGGATCTTCTAAAAGTGAATTAACATTTGGCAAGTAGACTAAGGATTTTGGATGTTCAATTGAAAAATCCGTAGCAAAAATTAGTTCAGGCGGGATTTCATCTGTTCTGCAATCTGCGCTGAATTGATCATATTCCGAGTTAGCATATTTTGTTTGTACAGCTTCTATATTTTCTCTTGCTTCATCAGATAGTTCATAACTATCCAAATCAACCTCTTCGCCGCTAACTATCATAGATACGATGTCGCTTACCGTTTCTTGCTCGTCTTCTTGAATATCAGGTAAATCTTGTGCAACTTGTTGAGCTAAATAGGTTCTGTTGACATCATCAATCATCCATCTATTATGATCAAGCAATGACCAAGCAAAGGAGTTTTTTTCCTGCTGGGTTAGCTCCTCATCATCTTTGTGTCCATAGTATTGCGCTGCCATGTGTTCAAGTGAGCTATTTTCTTCGATTGCTCGACACCAAGGGTTTTCTTGTTTTGGTCTTATTGTTTCATCATCGTAGTCATTATTTAAGATTGCTGTTATAGAACTGAAGTTGTTATCAAGTCTTGTTTGTTGTTCTTCAAAGGCAGAAGCGCTTGTTTCTGCTGTTTTTGCTTCCGGAATTTTTAAATTGCCACTTTTTGAAGCATTGCTGAATGCTTCGGCAATCTTTTTAAAGTTTACTTCGAATCCCATAATAATTTACCTTCCTTAGATTTAATGCACTATAGTTACATAAATCCACATACGGGCGTAAGTAAAACAAAATTGTAAAAATAGCTTAATAAAAATTTACAAAGACATTAAAATTTTTCTTAAAATTCTTCTTGATGTTTCAACAAAAAGAAGCTTTTTAATATTTTCATAGTTAATTGATTTAAAGCCTTTTGACAAGTTAAGAGAACGAATGAGTAATATAATTTGAATTACATCAATTGTAATTCTTAGAATTTGACCGATTTTTATAAGTTTTTTGTTTGTTATAAACGAAACAACTTTATTTATTTTTGTTATTGCGGCTTTTATTTTTTCGTTTGCAGCAAGTATAATATCACCTGTTAAAATTAATT
>CALUWL010000048.1 GCA_944324445.1 Candidatus Gastranaerophilales bacterium
AAATCATCACCTTGTCTTTTAAGCATAATGCCATAACTTTCAACAACTTCTTTTATAATTGAAATAAAAAGCCTTTGCGCCCAAACCATTTGTTCCAATGTAAAATCAAAACATTCAATTATAAAATTAAGCATTTTCTTTGAATAAATAGGCTCATTATTAATAACATCTTCTATATCAACCATTTCACTTAATTTAACATCAACTTCACCAATAAAAGCAACAATGGCATCACCCAAGATATGAAAGTTTCTGTAAATCCAGTGAGGTGAGAGCTCACATCCTGTATATTTAGTTTCTTTTTCAATGAAATAAGTTTGCATATTTTAAAATAATTCCTCAATTAATTCCGGTCTTTTACTTTTTTGAATAGCATTTTTTAATAATTTACAAGATAAACACTTGCCACAATGTTTTTTGCCTGTATTTGAACTTGAATTATAACAACTCTTTAAAAATTTTAAAGGTACATTATTATCAATAGCATAATTTATAATTTGAATTTTATCAAATTGTAAACAAGGAGCATAGACTTTAGGCTTTGACATTGTAGAAAATTCAAAAAAGTTATTTGCAATTTCAACATATTCACCTGTATTATCCGGAAAATCTCTGCCTTCTTCCTTGTTTGCCCC
This sequence comes from Candidatus Gastranaerophilales bacterium, assembly GCA_944324445.1. GTDB lineage: Bacteria > Cyanobacteriota > Vampirovibrionia > Gastranaerophilales > Gastranaerophilaceae > RUG14156. Next base: position 636 of record CALUWL010000048.1, read on the forward strand.
AAAAATTATATAATCATAGTTCAATTTATCACAATAACATGCTGCAATATTTAAAAATAAGCCGTTTCGATTAGGTATCCACACAGAATTTAAGTTTGTTAAATCATCGCCAAAACCCGTTAGAGGGCATTTTGACAATTCTTTTAAAAATGGTAAATCAATGAATACCAACTTAATTTTATAATATTCAGCAATATCAAATGCTGCCTGTTTTTCTTCATTAAATGCCCTTTGCCCGTAATTAAAAAAAAGAGCAAGTTTGATATCTATATCTTTTTTTGCAATATCCAAAGAAACAAGGCTATCGAGCCCGCCCGACAATAATATAATTCCTTTAGTCATTATCTGCCTCATAAACTTTAATTAAATAATTTGCATATTCTCTAAGTTCATCCTCATATGAACCTTTTGCTACCTCATCCAAAATTCTTCTATCTGAAAGATTATAAAGAGCAACAAGTGCGTTTTTCTTAACTTCAATATCAGAATCATATTTCATACATTCATATATAATTTCATAGCTTTCATCTATATCAAGGTTCATTATTGCTTCAATAGCACTAATTCTTATTTTGGAAGAAGAATCCAAAAGGGCTTTTTTTAAAATATTAAGCGCTTTTTTGTCCTTGGTTGCATCAAACTTTGACATAGCTTCAATTATTTTTTCTTTGAGAAAAATAAATTTATCCAAAAACATCTGCTTAGCATTTATTATAGAATCAAAAACATCTAAAGCTCTATTATCACCAAGCATACCAAGTGCTGTTACAGCAGATTCTTTTACATAGGTCGATTTTTCCTTATCATCACAAACAACATTTATTAAAGATTCATAAGCTGCTCTATCGCCAATCTTACCCAGCGCTTCTGCTGCAGCCAGTCTAACCTTATAATTAGAATTTTTATCATTCAGGCAGAACAACAAAGCAGCCACAGCGTTTTTATCTTTATAGCCGGAAATTGTTTTTATTGCCAAGACCTTCAAGTTCGCAAATTCCTGACTTTGATTTTGTATTAAAATAAAATCAATCAAGGCATTAATGTTTTGCACAAATTTGTATTTGTTTGCTTTTCTTATTACAACATTTAATAAAGAATAATCATGCTTTTCTTTAAAAATATAATTTAAAAGCTTACATATATCATTTTTTCTGAATTTTTTTTCAATATCTTCAAATAAAGCTGCATAATTACAATTTTTTTTTGATTTTTCTTCAAAATATTCAATTATATCTTCAGAAAAAAACTCTTTCATATCCCAAGCCACATAAAAATTAATATAGAAAATTTAACCATAAATAAAAAAGGATGTAAACTTTTTTAAACTAACAATCAAAATACCCTTTAAAACATGATGTTTTGGTGTTAAAACAAGACAGAATATATATTTAGAGTTTATCTTGGAAGATGTCGGAAGTTTCTTATCAGCAAGCAGTCGAGCAAATTAAAAACAGTTTAGATATAGTAGATGTCATATCTAAATATGTTGTGCTAAAAAAAACCGGAAGAAATTTCCAAGGACTATGTCCTTTCCATAATGAAAAAACCCCATCATTTGTAGTAACTCCTGATAAGCAAATATTCAAATGCTTTGGCTGCGGAGAAGGCGGAGATGTATTTACTTTTTTAATGAAAATAAACAACCAATCGTTCACTGAAATGATTGAAGAACAAGCAGCAAATTTAGGGATAGAGCTTCCTAAAAGAAATCTTAAAAATATATCGCTTCATAAAGCCGAAAAAGAAAGGCTCTATGATGCTATGGAGCAAGCAAATAAATTTTTCAAAAACAATCTTGAATCAAACGAAAAAGCTCTTGAATATCTCGAAAAAAGAGGCATAAATGAAGTTGCTATTTCGAAATTCTCGCTTGGACTTGCACCAAAAGGCAATTTTGAACTTAAAAACCACCTGACTAATCTTGGTTTTACAATTGAAGAACTAAATAAAGCGGGACTTATCTATGAAAAAGACGGAACGTTTTTTGACAGATTTAAAAACAGAATAATTATCCCCATAAAAGACGCAAACTCTAACACTATAGCATTTGGCGCAAGAGCAATTCTTGAAGGACAAATGCCAAAATACATTAATTCCCCCGAAAGCATTATCTACAACAAAAGTGCTGTTCTGTTCGGTTTGAATAGAGCCAAAGATGCTATCATAAAAAATGATGCGGTAATTTTTATGGAAGGATATTTTGATGTAATATCAGCACACCTTGGCGGTGTTGAAAATGCTGTTGCAACCTGCGGAACAGCTCTTACTCCGCAACATATTAAATTAATCAGCAGATATAGCCCCTCAAGAAGAATTTTTCTTGCATTTGATACAGATAGTGCAGGCAAAAAAGCAATTGAACATGGTGCAGAAGTAATCAAAAATATCTTCAGCGCACTGGGGGATATCAAGCAATATGACTCAAACTACAGAAACAATGAAGAAAATGTCTGCGAAATTAGAGTTGTATCAGAAATTCAAGGAAAAGATCCGGATGAATTTATAAGAGAATTCGGTGGTGAAGAATACTTAAAAAAAGTAAATGAAGCGCCTTTGCTTTTAGATTATCAAATTAATCAAATATATAAAGATATAAAAGGAAACCTAACCCCACAAGAAAAAAGTCATCTTGTCATACAAATAACTGATATTTTGTATCAAATTAAAAATCCTGTCATTTTAGACGATTATATAAAAGCAGCAGCTTTTAAGTTGGATGTAAGTGAATCAATTTTAAAAACACAAATTTTAAACAAACAATCAGATGAATTTGGAATTTTAAAAATTGAAAACGATAATCCGATAGATAGAAAAATAATAGACAAATCTTCTTCAAATTTATATGAATTAATGGAAGAAAATCTTATAAAATTAGCTTTTGCTGCTAACACGGAAGCAAAAATAAATTATTTAAAAGAAAAACTAACAGGATATAATTCGCAAGATGAAGAAAATTCCAAGATATTAAACGACATTGACAAAAAATTTATGGAAGTAAATAATGTTGACGAACTAGCAAAAAAACTTTTTTTGGGGTTTTATAATGAACAGCAGATTCAAAAGAAAATCTCAGACAATATTTTTTCATCGCATGAATTTAACAACTTATCGCAAGATAAATACGAACAAGCGGTAGACGAAACATTTGAAAGATTAGATAATTTGAAACAACAATACAGAAAAAACGAATTGAAAAAAAAGTTAAAAGATGACAGTTTGACACCTGAAGAAAAACTGGAAATTTCAACGAAAATTTTTCAAGAACTTAAAAGAAAATAAACAGATTGGAGATAATTAATGAGTAGAAAAAGAAATTCCGACAGTTCTGTAATCAATGTTATGGATAAATCAGAAATGATTGAAGAAGATGAATACTTTGAAAGCACCGGTCTTGAAACAGACAACATCTCTAACATTATGAGAACTCAAGGCGTTAGTACCGTTGAAAGTTCCAGCGTTGCAAGCTTTTTCGACCAACAAGATACAGAAGGCGAATCGGAAAACGATTTATCCGTACCAAGAGGAATTTCGGTTGATGATCCCGTTAGAATGTATTTAAGAGAAATCGGAAGAATTAAACTTTTAACCGCAGATGAAGAAATTGATTTAGCAAGAAAAATTGTAGCAGGCGGCAACAGCGGCGCAGTTGCAAAAAGAAAGCTGGTTCAAGCTAATTTAAGACTTGTTGTATCAATAGCAAAAAAATATGTAGGAAGAGGCATGTTGTTCCTTGATTTAATCCAAGAAGGCAACTTGGGTCTAATCAGGGCTGCAGAAAAATTTGACCATGAAAGAGGTTATAAATTTTCAACTTATGCAACTTGGTGGATTAGACAAGCAATAACAAGAGCAATTGCAGATCAAGCAAGAACAATAAGAATTCCTGTTCATATGGTTGAAACTATAAATAAACTTAAAAAAGTTACAAGAAAACTTGCTCAAGAACTTGCAAGAAAACCGTCAGAAGAAGAACTTTCAGCTGAAATGGGAATTTCAATTAATAAATTAAGAGAAATCATTAAAGTTGCTCAAGAACCACTATCTCTTGAAACTCCTATAGGAAAAGAAGAAGATTCAAGACTGGGCGATTTTATTGAAGATAAAGATGCCGATGCTCCCGTTAAAACAGTTGCACATGAACTTTTAAGAGAAGATTTGGCGGAAGTATTAGGTTCACTTTCACCTCGTGAAAGAGATGTTTTAAGATTGCGTTTCGGCATGGATGACGGCAGACAAAGAACATTGGAAGAAGTTGGTCAATTATTCGGTGTTACAAGAGAACGTATAAGACAAATCGAAGCAAAAGCTCTTAGAAAACTTCGTCATCCTAATCGTTCAAAAAGATTAAAAGAATATGTAGAAGTATAAGTTTTAAAAAAGCCCTATTAAGGGCTTTTTTAATAAAAATTTTTAATTATTTATCAATCCTTCTTTTATTAATACCTTTTTTACTTTTTGTTCAAAGTCATCCAAAGAATCTGATTTATCGTTAAACATAGGTAAAATTCCACCCAATAAATAATTCATATTTACATTATAGTCTTTTAATAACAATACTAATTTTTCATTATTCAACAAGGTTCTATCGGTTTCAATATTTGAATAAAATTGCTTCGATATACCTAATACCGCGCCCAATTGCTCTTGTGTAAGCTCCAGAGCATTTCTTATATTTTTTAAACGTTTTCCTTGAGTTGACATAAATTACCCGTAATGTATTTACATATATTGACAAGTATTGTAATTTATGTATATAATAATATTAGTGAAATAATACAACAATTACACATGTAACTATACTACAAAAATTATCTTTGTAGACAAAAGGTAATTTTATAACAACCTTTAATTTAAAGGTTAGTTTGTAGTACAAAATTAAGGATTTTTTGGTATGAAACACAAAAAAGGTTTTAGTTTAATTGAACTTATGATAAGTTTGATTACAATAAGCTGTATAACTGCAGCTTTTACGCCTATTGTAACAAAAAAATTAAAAAATTCTGATGTTACGGTTGCACTTTCAGAAGTAGCTACAAAATGCAATAAATTTACGGATGAATGTTCATTATGTTATTCAAGCAAATGCATAGCATGCTCCAGATATTGCAATGAAAATCAATATAAAAATAACGATTCCTGTTTATGCGAAAATTGTACAGATAGAAGCATTGGCTGCTTGAGATGCAACAAAACAGCTTGTACCTTGTGTGAAACAGGCTATGGTTTAACAGTAAACGGCAAATGCCAATTATGTTCTGCAGGATACTACTCAGATGGAACATATGAATGCAAAGCATGTCCTGTTGGTAAATATCAAGATGAAGAAGGTAAAAACATTTGCAAAAACTGTCCTATTAATAAATATCAAGACGAAGAAGGGCAAAACTATTGCAAGACACCCTCAAACGGAAGCTACCAGGATCAGGCTGGTCAAAGCACTACCAAAATTTGCCCTGAAGATAATTATTGCACAGACGGTATTAAAACCCCATGTGGTGCAGGCCAAGGAGCAAATGAAGGAGCAAGTTTGTGTGCGGCATGTTCAACTAAAATAGCAAATTGTGCTGAATGCTCTAATTTAAGTCAATGCACAAAATGTAATGCAGGATATTATTTAAGTTCAGGAAACTGTGTACAATGTCCCGCAGGCTCCAGATGCGACGGTATAAATAAAACAACGTGTTCTGCTGGAACATTTAGTGCAATAGGTGCATCCACCTGTTCCCCATGTCCTACGGGGCAGTATCAAGATAAAACAGGTCAGACAAGTTGTAAAACATGTTCATCTAAAACAGCAAATTGCTCAACTTGCAATGCTTCAACAGGAGTTTGTACTGCTTGTGCAAATAAATATTATTTAAATTCATCAACTTGCACTATATGTCCTGCGGGATATATATGTATAAATAATTCAATTAAGCAATGCTCAGCAGGTCAATATCAAAATAAAACCGGTCAATCAAGCTGCAAAGCTTGTCCTGCAGGACAATATCAGGATGTTGCAGGTCAGTCAAGTTGTAAAACATGTTCATCTAAAACAGCAAATTGTAGTGCATGTAATGCTTCAACAGGAGTTTGTACTGCTTGCAAAACCGGATATAAAATATCAGACACAACCTGCGTACAAGAAAAATGCGCAGCAGGTTATTATAAAAGCGGCAATACTTGTAAGATATGTGTAGCGGGGAATTATTGTCCAGGTGATGAAAAAAGTTACAGATGCGAAGGCGAATATTATTCAGATACAAATGGAGCATATACATGCAAATATTATGATACACATACCTGCACTCCAATTTCTGAGCACAATGGATGGATATATTGTTGCCAAAACTGTCTGCGGGGACTAAACGATCAACATGGTTATACTACTCCTGTACATTGCTGTAACACAAACAGATATCCAAAACGATAGATTTTCATATTATTTTTTGTGTTTTGGTTATAGGATGATACAATTATCATCCTTTTTTTTCTCAAAATCAATTTTTATTATATAATTAGATAACTAAATAAATAACAAGGTAAATATGGCAAAAAATAAAGCAAAACTTATAATTTTTACAGGTCCATCCGGTGTCGGAAAAGGAACAATTTTAGCTGATTTTTTTAAAAAAGTAGATAACAACATAGTATATTCAATTTCAAACACAACAAGAAACCCAAGAGATGGAGAAATAAACGGAATGCATTATTTCTTCATATCTAAAGATGAATTTGAAAAATTAATCAAAGAGAATGCTTTTTTAGAATATGCAAATTATAGCGGTAATTACTACGGGACAAGCAAAAAGTTTGTAGAAGAAAAATTAAAAGAAGGAAAAAGTGTACTGCTTGAAATTGAACTTCAAGGAGCACTGCAGGTAATTAAAAAATGTCCTAATGCTGTTACAATTTTTATTAAGCCGCCAAGTTTTGAAGAACTTGAAAAACGTCTAAGAGGAAGACATAGCGAAAGCGAAGAAGCAATCCAAAAAAGGCTTATTGCGGCAAAGGAAGAATTAAACAACGCAAACAAATTCCACTACGTAATAGAAAACAAAATTGTAGATGAAGCAGTTGATGAACTAATTAAAATATACAATAAGGAAACAAAATGAATAAAAATATATTAATAGGTATAACTTCATCAATCGCTTCATATAAAATATATGAATTAATCAGGCTATATAAAAAAAATAACTGTAATGTTAAAGTTGTTTTAACTGATAATGCACTTAATTTTGTTTCTCCGCTTGTTTTAGAAACCCTAACCGGAAACGAGGTATTCAATAAACAATTTAACCCCAGAACAAATGTTGAACATATTAATCTTGTTGATTGGGCTGATATTTTTGTAATTGCTCCAATAAGCGCTAATACAATTTCAAAGTGCACGCAAGGAATAGCAGATAATCTTTTAACAAGTGTATTTTGCGCATATTTAACAACAAAAAAACCAATATTAATGGCTCCTGCAATGAATACGAATATGTGGAACAATCCATTTATTCAAGAAAACATTGAAAAATTAAAAAAACATAATGTAGTTTTTGTTAATCCCGAAAATGGCTTTTTAGCATGCGGTGCAACAGGAGAAGGAAGACTTTCTAATATAGAAATAATTTATGAAAACACGATAAGATGTCTTTATCAAAATAAAAAAAATAATTCTAAAAAAATAATTATCACAATGGGCGGAACAAAAGAAGCAATTGATAACGTTCGTTATATAACTAATTTTTCATCAGGCAAAATGGGCTCATCCCTTTGCAAATGGGCATATAGACTAGGTTACAATGTTTGCTGCATATCAAGTGTTGAACTTGAAAATAAACCCTATAAAATAATCAAAGTAAATTCAGCGCAAGATATGCTTAATGCTATAAAAGAAAACGATTTTGATATTCTCATAATGGCTGCTGCTGTTTGCGACTTTAAAATGAAAGACAAATTTCAAAACAAAATTCAAAAAGAAAATATTGAAGATAATCTAAAACTTGAATTAATAAAAAACCCTGATGTTGTTAAAGAAATAGCACAAAACAAAAAAGAAAATCAAAAAATAATCGGCTTTTGTTTAACTGATAACGATTTAATTAATTGCGCAAAAAACAAACTCAAAAATAAAAACTTGGATTATATAGTTGCAAATGAAATCGAAACAGCACTTAACACCGACAAAAACAAGGTTACAATTATTGAAAAAAGTGGTAAGATTATAAATATAGATTTAGATACAAAAGATAACATTGCAAAAAAGATTTTGGAGGTTGTTTGTGATTAAAACAGACTATATAATTTCAAAAATCGAAAAATATGCTTCTCTAGAGCTTGCTGAACCTTGGGATAACTCAGGCTGGCAGATTAATCTTGAACATGATTACACCAACAAAGTTCTTGTAGCACTTTCTTTTACAAGAGATGTTCTAGAACAAGCAGTTACTAATGATTGCGATTTAATTATCACACATCATCCTTTGATTTTTAATTCAATCAAAAAAATCGATAATTCGCTTATAACGGAAGCCATAAGAAATAATATTTGCGTATATTGCGCACACACAAACCTTGATAAAACCTATGGGTCAACTACAGACGCTCTTTGCGGAGTGCTAGGTCTGCAAAATTTAATAACCGTTGAAGATTATATTAAAATTGCTCATCTTAAAGACGAATTTGCTCTTGAGCAAATGATTAAAAATATTAAACAAGCTCTTAATTTAGATCATGTTAAATTAATCAACCCAAATAATATTGATATAATTAAAAACGTTGCAGTTTGTGCAGGAGCTGGCGGCAATTTCATAGACAAACTAAAAGATTATGATATAGATTTATACATAACAGGCGACATTAAATTCCATAAAGCACTTGAAGTAGAAGGTTTTGCGGTAGTCGATATAGGTCATTTTGAATCCGAATTACCGGTTTTACCTTTAATACAAGGTCTAATTGCAAAAACAAAAGTTGAAGTAATTATTGCGCAAGAAGAAAAACCTTGGACAGTTATTTAAGAGGAAGAAATGGCAATACGTTTTTTAACTTCAGGCGAATCACACGGCGAAAAATTAAATGCAATCATAGAAGGAATTCCGCAAGGTTTTGAACTTGATTTTGAATTTATTAATTCCGAATTATCCGCACGCCAAGGCGGCACAGGCAGGGGCGGAAGAATGCAAATTGAAAAAGATAAAATTAAAATAAATTCCGGAGTAAGATTTTCAAAAACAACGGCAAGCCCAATTGCAATTGAAATAAAAAATAAAGATTGGCAAAATTGGATTTATCCTATGAGTGTTGAAAAAATCAACTTCGATGAATTTGATGAAAAACTAAAACTTGAAATAATTGAAAAAATCAACGAAAAGAAAATTACAAAATTAAGACCCGCGCATGCAGATTTAGCAGGAGTTATTAAATACGATTTTGACGATATAAGATATGTTCTGGAGCGCTCCAGCGCAAGAGAAACAACAACAAGAGTTGCAATCGGCGCCATTGCTCAAAACATACTAAAATATTATAATATTCTGTTTTCATCCGAAGTGATTTCAATAGGCGAGTGCACAGATAAAAAAAATTTTAAAACCTACATTGAAAACCATCAAAAACAAGGTGATTCACTGGGTGGAATTATAAAAATTACAATAAAAAACACTCCAATTGGGCTTGGAAGCTTTGTTCATTGGGATAAACGATTAGATGGCAAATTAGCTCAAGCTATGATGTCAATTCCTGCCGTAAAATCAGTTGAGATTGGTCTTGGAAAAGAGTATGCAAACCACTCAGGCTCAAAAGTCCATGATGAAATATATAGAGATGAAGAAAAATTCTACCACAAAACCAATAATTCTGGCGGAATTGAAGGCGGAATGTCAAACGGCGAAGATATAGTTATAACTATTGCAATGAAACCAATTCCAACCATGAAAAAAGCACTTAAAAGTGTAGAAATTAAAACACATAAAAAAACTCAAGCGCATTTTGAAAGGGCAGACAACTGTGCAGTTAAAGCCTGTGGAGTTGTTGCAAGAAATATGGCAGCTATAATTATTTTGGATTTATTTTTGGAAAAATTCGGTAAAGACTGTAAAAGAGATATCGATACAGCATTTCTAAATTATCAAAAGAGGATAAATGAAATATAAAAAATTTGCACTAATTGGTATGATGGGTAGCGGAAAATCTGCTGTTTCAAAAGAACTAAACAAAATAACAAATATAAAACTGTATGAAGCAGACGATATCTTTGAATTTGAAAACAATATTAAAATAAAGGATTTTTTTAAAACCCAAGGAGAAGAAAAATTCAGACAAATTGAGACCGAAATTTTAAAAAAAATACTTTTAAATGAAGAATTTATTATATCAACAGGCGGCGGAGTAATTCTAAGCCCTGAAAACAGAAAATTGCTTTTTTATAATGATATTAAAACAATATACCTTAAAACAAGCTCTGAAACAATTTATCAAAGAATAAAAAACGACAAAAAAAGACCTCTTTTAATGGTGGAAAATCCTAAAAAAGAAATAGAAACAATTTTAAATATAAGAGAACAATTCTATCTTATGGCAGATAAAACAATAGAAACAGACAACAAAACAATAGAAGAAATTACAGAAGAAATAATTAAAAGCTATGAATAAAATATTAATTAAAAATATTGAAAACACTGAAAGCGAAATAATTATAGAAAATGATTTATCTAAAAAAATTCAAGATTTTTTTGAAGATAAAAAATATTTTCTAATAACCAACACAACACTTGCAAAATTATATCCTGAAATTTTGTATAAATTTAATGACAAAAGAATTATCATCATAAAAGACGGAGAAAAATATAAAAACTATAAAACAATAAATTTTATATTAAAAAGGCTTCTTGAAGAAAAAATAGAAAGAAAAGACTGCATAGTGGCTCTTGGCGGCGGAGTTGTTGGTGATATGGCAGGGTATTGTGCAAGCACAATATTAAGAGGGGTAGAATTAATACAAGCCCCAACAACACTCCTTGCAATGTGTGATTCTTCAATCGGAGGAAAAACAGGCTATAATAGCCCGCTTGGAAAAAATCTGATAGGCACTTTCTATTATGCTAAAAAAGTTTTAATAGATCCCCAATTTTTAAATACTCTTGATGAAGCAAATTATAAATGCGGTCTGGGGGAAATTTTAAAATATGCCTTTATTGAAAAATCCTGCAAAAATAAAAAATTCTTTAATTTATTGGATTTTTTAACAATTAATCAAACAAAAGATGTTAGAAACGAAATGCCATATATAATAAGCTGCTGCGCTTCGCTTAAAGCAAACGTGGTATCCAGCGACAAGAAAGAAAGCAATTTAAGAAAAATTTTAAACTTCGGACATACATTTGCGCACGCTTTTGAAACATATTTAAACTATAAAAAACTATCCCACGGTCAAGCAGTAAGCTATGGAATAAAGTGTGCTGCTAAACTTTCGTACAATCTTAACAAAATAGATGAAAATTATTTTAATAAAATTAATTTCATGATTGATAAATTCTTGTTAACAGATAAAAAAATAAAATTCAAAAAAGAAAAAATAATCGAACTAATGGCGCACGATAAAAAAGTTCAAAATGGCAAAATTAACTTGCTGCTTCCAGTTGCCCCTCTTGAAGTTGAGCTTTTTGATAATATAGATTTGCCTTCGCTTGAAGCTTCTTTGCCTTAGCAAAATTGCCCAATTTCTCCATAACTTTTGAAGCTTGTTCATAGTTATAGGCCATTTGCGCAAAGCTTTCATCTTGCGAAGATAAAAATCTTACGGCGTTTTTGTAGCTATCCAGAGCTTTTTCGTTTTCACCCAAATATTCGTAATTGTTCGCGCTTGTTGAATAAGTGTCTGCAATAAGATTAAAATCGTTACTATCTTGCGCAACATCAACTGCTAAATCAGAATATTCGGCTGCATTTTCACTATCGTATTGTTTAGCATATAAACCTGCAATACTGGTTAGAGCTCTCGTTTGAATATTGGGGTTTTCTGCTTCTCCGCTATATGCTACGGCTGAAAGATAGTTGCTTAAAGCAGGAGAAAATTCTCCAAATTCATCATAAATAGAACCCGAGCGAAAGAAAGCCTGAGATTTAAGATTAAGTTCGCCGGCTTTTGTTGCTTCCCAATAGTCTTTTAGGGCGTAATCCACATAATCGTAGTCATCAAAAATTTTACCCCTTTCAAAATGAATTGCAGCTTTAATATTTTCATTTACTTCACTGTTTTCAGCTAAAACACCAAGTGCTTCATTTAATAAATTAAGAGCATCAGTATCGCCTTGATTTGTTTGAGGCATTTTTTTTGCTGCAACAAATAATTCTCTAGCTTTAATATCAGCATCTGTCAAGGGAGCAAAAGAACCTCCGTTACTATTCTTCTTTAATTCAAGAACATTGTTTTTTTCATCAACATCAATTGTGTTTTCGATTTCAATATCATCCGAAGTATCTTCGAAAGAAAAATCATCATCAATAACACTATTTTCTTCTACTTCTTGCGGAGTTTCATAGACTTCTTGCGATTTAGATGAAACAGTTAAAAATTCAGGTTTTTTATCTGTATCATATATTTTTAACTCACCCGAAGCAGCATTATCTTGAACGGGATTCTCGTTATCCGGAAGTTTTGAATTTTGAATTCTTTCTTTTGCTTTTTGAGGAAATTCCAATAAAAAATCAGGATTGATTTCATTTGGGTCTGACTTTAAATTAATTTTTTGAAGAAAAAGCGCATCTATCCAACCTTCAACAACATTCGAAGGTTTATTTAAACTTTTTGCTATAAAAGCATCAGATATCTTGGAAGCATTTTTTAGATTAGCAACAATTATATCCTTGGAAGGATTTTCTTTTAACGATTCTTTTTCAACAAGATTTAAATAAACAGAAACTTCCTCTTGGATATCATTAGGGGCGTTTATTGCAAGAATGGTATTTCTAAAATCCATCAAAACTTGAGAAATATTTATCTGACCTTTAGAATAATCAATTGCGACCTTTGAACCGTTAGGGAAAGTATTATGTTTTTGATTATCATCAGAAACACCGACACTATTTGAATTATCGGTATTTTGAGTGCCGGAATTATATTGATTATGTTTTCTATAGTTTATATTTATAGGATAAATCGAATTATACAAAATCAGACCTCGACGCTTTCCCCATTAGTATTATAGAAAAAAACACATGTCCTTTAGTCATACAAATGGATTAAAAATACGCTATCACACAATAACAATTTAACAATTTTTGCCCAAAAATCAAATTTTCCATGCCTTGATAAAAAAAATTGTGTATTTTTTTTACAATACTTAAAAAAAGAGAGATTTAAGGCATGGTTTTTATTATAATGTTATTGTATTACTTAGGAGTAAAAAATGCCCCAATATGTATTTAAAATGAAAAAAGGCGACTTAGAGATAGAATTTTCCTCAGATGATGCTGAATTTGTCGAACAACAACTTGAAAAATGGAGAGAAGAAATTCTCAAAAAACAAGCTCAATAGAATTAGGAAAAAATGTACTATAACATTAAAATTAAATCGCAA
>CALUWL010000049.1 GCA_944324445.1 Candidatus Gastranaerophilales bacterium
ATGTCGGACATTGAGATCAATTCTTCTGCAGAAACTTTTCGTTTTCCAGATTCAATTTCTGCTACCGATGGCCTTGGAATATTTAATAATTTAGCTAACTGGTTTTGAGTTAATCCAGCCCGTTCTCTTGCGAGTGATATTCTATTTGCAATAATTTTTCGTTTCTCGTTTTCTTGCATATATTTGACTCCTAATTTAGATAAGTAAAAATTTTTTCAACAATTTGATCAATATTTAAATAATTTGGGTATTTTAACTTATCATTATCTGTAAATATAGATTGAATTTTTTCATCATTAATATTGAAGCCGTCTAAAATGTCTATAGTGAGTTCAACACTCATCAAACTATCAATAGCAAGTAGGTCAATTAATGCGTCTTTACTTGATGAAATATCTGGTATAGAACGACCAGGATATGTTTGAGAATAGTATTGCTCAATTATTTCTATAAGTCTGAGTTTTATATTTGCTTTAGTCATGTTTAACCTCCTCATGTGTAGTTTAAATTATTTTTTTATTTTTGTCAAGATTTCTTACAACATGTTGGATTTTCTTACACGTTTCTTTGGATTTTTGTGTTACACTAATAAAAAGCGTATGTTTTCTATGAGCAATTTTGATTTCTTAAAAAACGAATATTCTGAATTGGCTAAATTAGGTTCTTTAGCAGAAGAATTGATTGATACCGATGCTGCTTCTGCACTCGCTAAATTAAGACTAATAACAGAATATATTGCCAAGGATATTTATTATAAGTATTTTAATGCCAAACCCCAAATATCACAGTTTGAACTGTTAAAAGAACTTGAACCATATATTGATACCAAGTATATGGATGTTTTTCATATTATAAGAAAAGTGGGGAATAGTGCAGTACATGAGAATATCGCATCAAATAAAAAAGCTCATCAGTTGCTAAAATTCACCTATGGTCTTTGCGTTTGGCATTATATTACTAATTGTGAAGGAGATAGTTCTTTAATAAAACCATATGAGAAACCTGTAAACAGAAAACTTTTACTGGAAAAAGAACTTGAAGAAGCTAGAAAAAGAAGTGCAGAATTAGAGGCAGAGCTAAAAATAAAAGAAGAAGCCTTAAGCAAAATAACAGCCTCATCAACAGAAGAACTTACGAATAAGCAAAAAGAAACCAGAAAAACTGTCGACAGGCTTGGAGATTTAACAGAAGCTCAAACAAGAAACTATATAATTGATGAAATGCTTATTGAGGCCGGTTGGGACATCAAGAAGGTTGAAGATTATAATAAAGAAACCAAAGAGTACGATACAAAATCAGTTAAACGTGAAGTTGCTGTAGACAATCTGCCGAATACGCCATCCGGAAAAGGTTATATAGACTATGCTTTATATGATGATACAGGCAAAATTATTGCAATTATAGAAGCTAAAAAGACCAGAAGAGATCCAAAAGAAGGAAAAACTCAAGCATTTTATTATGCAAATTCTGTTGAAATGGAGACGGGTTTTAGACCGTTAATATTTTATACTAACGGATTTGAAACTTATTTTTGGGATGATGTTAATTATTCCCCTAGACGTATATATGGGATGTTCTCAAAAGATGATATTGAAACAAGACTATTCCAAAGACAGAACCGTAAACCTTTGGAAAATATTGAAATTGATACATCTATAACAAACCGGGATTACCAAATTTCTGCAATAAGAAAAACTTATGAAGCCTTTAGCGTAGGGCAAAGAAAAGCTCTTATTGTAATGGCAACAGGAACCGGCAAAACAAGAACAGCAATGTCTATAATCAACGGATTGGTTAATGCTAATTGGGTCAAAAGAATTTTATTTTTGGTTGATAGAGATGAGTTAAGAAAGCAGGCTGAAAGTGCTTTTAATAAACATTTAAGTTCTTTATCAAGAATTCTATTGAATGCAGAAACGAGGGAAGACAAAACTGCAAAGGTCTATATTGCGACATATCCGGCAATGCAAAAAGCATATCAGTTATACACTCCGGGATTTTTTGATTTAATAATTGCAGATGAATCACACCGCTCGATTTATAACGTATATGGCGAAATCTTCAAATATTTTGATGCTTTCCAAATTGGTTTAACAGCAACACCGGTTGATTACATTTCAAGAAACACTTTTTCAATGTTTGATACAGAAGACGGCACCCCTACTTTTAGCTACGAACTTGATGATGCAATTAAAGATAAATATCTTGTGCCTTATAAAGTTCAAAAGGTTCAAACAGGTATAATGCAAAGAGGTATCAAATATTCCGATTTAAGTCAGAAGCAAAAAGAAGAACTTGCTGAACAAGTAGAGGATCCTGAAAGATTTGAATTTGAAAGCAAGGATTTAGAAACAAAAATAACAAATAAAGAAACTAACAGAAAAATTATAAAATCCCTTATGGACGAGGGCTTAAAGGATTCAAACGGACGGCTGGGTAAATCAATAATATTTGCAAGAAGCCACAAACACGGAGAAATTCTTGAGGATTTGTTTAATCAAATGTACCCTGAATACAAAGGCAAATACGCACGGCTGATTGATTCACACGATCCTAATGCTTCACTTCTACTTGATGACTTCAAGGGAGAAGAGCAAGAAAATAATATCAATATCGCAATTTCCGTTTCTATGCTTGATACGGGTGTTGATGTCCCTGAGATTTTGAACCTTGTATTTGCAAAACCAATATATTCAAAAGTCAAATTCTGGCAGATGATAGGCAGAGGTACAAGACTTTGCGAGAATTTATTTGGTCCAGATAAGAATAAAGAATATTTTGTTATCTTTGATCATTATTCAAATTTTGAATTCTTTGGAGAAAATCCGGAAGGTTATGTTCCTAAAGAGCAACTATCTTTGTATGAAAAATTGTTTATGTCCAGAATTTCTCTAGCCGTAACTGCAAAAGAGTTAGGTGATGAAGAAATCTTAAATAAAACAGTGGAACAGTTGAAAAATGATATAAAAACACTACCGAAAAAATCGGTTGATGTTCAAGAACAAGCTTTAAAACTTGATGAAATTTTAAAGACTGATTACTACTGGCAAGAATTAAGTGATGAATTTTTGCATGTATTGGATTCTACAGTCAGACCCTTGATGAAAAGGCACCAGACTTCTTTTGCTCAAGATAGAGCAATGCAGTTTGAAATTAGTGTAATTCAGTTGGAAGTGTTGGAACTTGAAAGGAAAATTCTTCAACAAAGACAGATTGAAACAAAGCAGCAGGATAAGAAAATTGAACTTGTAAAAAATAAAATAAGAAGATCTGTTTTCCACCTGAGAGAAACAATTAATAAAGTCAAAGACAAAACTGAAATTATAAATAAAGTTAAGTCCAAGGATTTTGCAACACCTTTTAATTTTGAGGAATTGGAAACGATAAAAGATGAACTTGCTCCAATTATGCAATACAGTCAAAGGAGTGCTATCGGTGATGATATTATAGAAATCGATATTTCTGATGAAGTAGAAATCAATAAAGAGCTTCAATTAGACCTTTTTGCAGCGTTTGGTGAAGGCTTTAAATACAATATAGAACAATTCTTGAATAAAATTGCAGGCGAAAATATCGTTCTTCAAAAGATCAAAAGAGGGCAAAAAACAACCGAACAAGACATTCAATCGCTTGTTTCAATAGTCCTTGAGCAAAACCCGCATTTCACATTAAAACAATTAGAAAAACTCTATCCGGATAAAGCACAGGATATTGATTTGCTAATCCGTTCAATTATCGGTGTTGACGAGGGTGAAGTTCATTCAAGAATACAAAAATTTATTTCAAATCACACAACACTTACATCAATACAGTTACAATGTCTAAAACTAATTGAAAACCAATTAAAAGCGAACAGATACTTTGATTTTGAAAGTTTATACGAACAGCCGTTTACTAGATTAGGTTTTGATATATTTTCAGAATCCGAATTGAATGAACTAAAACAAATCTTAGATGGATACATAGTTAAGGAAGTAGTAGGATAAACGAGTGACAGATAAAGAATTTAAAGCGATTATTGACGAATTATGGGACAAATTTTGGTCCTCTGGTATAAGTAATCCAATATCAGTAGTAGAACAAATGACCTACCTGATATTTTTTAAGATGTTTGAATCTCAAGAGGATTTGAAAGACAAAAAAGCAAAACATTTTGGTAAAACAAGAAAATCATTTTTTGAAGGACGAGAAAATCTCAGATGGAGTAAATTCAAACAGCTTGCACCGGATAAAATGCTAAAAACATACAGGGAAGAAGTTTTCCCACTGCTCGGAGAGATAAATTCCGCACTAAAAGATTCTGTCTGCTTAATTACAAAACCGTCACTACTTGATACAGCTGTGCAAACCCTTGACAAAATGGATTTTTCGGACGGAAACGACAGAAAAGGCGATATCTATGAATATATGCTGAATAAACTTGCAATAGCAGGACAAAACGGTCAATTCAGAACTCCGCGCCACATTATAGATATGATGGTAAAACTTGTTGACCCGAGAGTTGATGACAAAATCTGCGATCCTGCTTGTGGTACAGGCGGATTTTTATGCGGAGCATACAGATACATTTTGGAAAGTAATACTTCTGATGAATTTAAAAAGATTTCTCCTATCTTTGGTGATTTATTGAGTGATGAAGATAGAAAAAACATCGATGATAACGTCTTTTTCGGCAGAGAATTTGACCAGACAATGTATAAAATTGGTCTGATGAATATGATTTTGCATAACATTAAACCTAAAAATATCAAACTGCAAGATTCTTTATCAAAAGATGCTGATGAAAGAGATAAATATACACTGGTTCTTGCAAACCCGCCTTTTACAGGCAATTTAGACGAAAATGATGTTTCTGATAAACTAACAACAATAGTTAAAACTAAAAAAACAGAACTCCTTTTTATGGCAAAGTTTATACGAATGCTCGATGTTGGCGGCAGAGCCGCTGTCATCATTCCGACAGGCGTTCTTTCGACTGATTCAAAAGCTCATAAAACACTGAGGGAAAAACTTATTGAACAAAACAGACTTGATGCGGTAATTTCTATGCCGTCAGGAGTGTTCAAGCCCTATGCAGGTGTTGCAACTGCTGTTTTAATATTCACTAAAGGTGAGCCAACCAAATCAACATGGTTCTACGAAATGGAAAATGACGGTTTCACCCTGGATGATAAACGTAATGAAATCGAAGAAAACGATATTCCTGATATTCTTGCAAAATTCCCTACTAGAGAAGAATCTAAAAAGTCATTTAATGTACCAATAGAAGATCTGCGAGAAAATGAATACAACCTTCTTCCTTCTCGCTACAAAAAAATAGAATATACCCCGCCGACATTTGAGCACTCACCACTAGAGTACGTTCAAATTCTTTTGGACTCAGAAAGAAAGTCCATTGAACTTCTTGAATCCCTAAAAGAAAAACTGGGAGGAAAGTTAAATGACTAACTCAAAAAAGGGGTGGATAGAGTACCACTTAAATGATTTATTTATGATAAATCCAAACAAAGAAATTTTACCTGATAATACAGATGTTTCATTTGTAGCAATGAAAGATATTTCTGATGATGGTTACATAATATCAGCTGAAAGTAAAAATTTCGCTGATGTAAAAAATGGATATACGTATTTTAAAAATAATGATGTAATATTAGCCAAAATTACTCCTTGTTTTGAAAATGGGAAAATGGCGGTTGTTTCAGACTTAATAAATAATTATGGTGCTGGGAGTACAGAGTTTTTTGTATTTAGGAAATTACCAAATGCTCTAGTATTACCTAAAATTTTATATTACAGTTTTAAAACATCAAAATTTAGAGAAAATGCAATCTCTCATATGAGTGGTGCTGCTGGGCAAAAAAGAGTTCCAAAAAAGTTTTTAGAACACTATCCGTTGTATATTCCACCTACCATAGAAGAGCAACAAGAGATATTAGATGTCTTAGATGCCGCAAGTGAAATAATCCACTTACGCACTGCTTGTATCGAAAGTGCCCAATCTCTCATCCCCGCCCTCTTCCAAGAAATGTTTGGGGACATGATTGATAAAAATGAGAATTTAGTATCAATAGGTTCTTTAATAGAAGAAACCAGCCAGGTAAATCCACAAAAACTATTTACAGATGAATTTTTATACATTGATATATCGAGTATAAATAATGAAACAGGGATAATTGAATCTCCTAAAGTAATAAAGATTGATAATATTCCAAGTCGAGCAAGAAAACTAGTTAAGGTAGATGATATTTTAGTTGCAATGACACGACCATACTTAAAGGGATTTGCTATGGTTCCTGAAAATCTTAACAATAATATCGCTTCAACAGGTTTTTCAATATTAAGAGCTCAAAAAGAAAAAATTATTCCTAAATATTTATATGCATATATAAGAACTGATTATTATGTAAATCAACTTATTCCTAAAATGCGAGGTGCGAATTATCCTGCAGTTACAGATAGTAATGTAAAAAGTGTAAAAATACCATTACCAGATATAGAATTACAAAAACAATTTGCAGCAAAAGTGCAAGAGATAGAGGTATATATAAAATCCCAACAAACTGAACTAGAAAATGCCAAAACCATGTTCCAATCCCTCCTCCACCACTCCTTCACCGGCGAACTAACAAGGAGGGCTTATGGCGAATAAAGACGCTCTACAAAAATTATATAAAATTGCTGATAGTTTCTACAAAAATGGGAAATATGGACTAGAACGCATATCATTAATTTGTAACACCATAAAACAGGTGTTCTTTGCTAATAAATTTAATCATTTTAATACACTAAAAGAGATTCATAACCTTTCTGATGCTAATATTCGAAATATTTTAAAAGAAGTATATTCAGATTTATCTTCAATTTTTAACGAGGAACAGATCAGAGAACTTGTATACTACGTTATTGAGTTAATAAAAAACTATCCTTCAAAAGATATTGCTCAAGCAATTCAACAATTAATTGATAATGACATAAAAGCATCGGGTTTAATTCCAACAGATGAATTTTCTATAAGAATTATGCAAGGTTTTGCTAAAAAAATGAGCAACGGATATTATATTGATCCCTGTGTTGGTACAGGCAGACTATTAGCTGGATTAAATGCAAAAGATTTAATAGGATATGATATTAATTCGTATTGTAAAGATATTGCGGATACATACTTAAATTTACTAGAAAATAAAGCTGAAAATACAAGATTTAGTTTAAAATTATCGACGGAAAATTTCTTATACAAGGATTTACGATTTTCTAACAGTATTGTTGGAAGAACATTTGTATTTGACCCTCCGTTGAATGATACACTCGAACTATATGGGGAAATGTACCAAAATTTGAGTGCAAATAATATATATAGTGCGAATAATAATATTCCATCAGAGTATGCTTTTTTGTCCAAGATATTATTTAGTGTTCCAGATAAAGAAAACACAAGTTTTATTTGCGTATTTGCAAATAATTTCCTATCTGCTCAAGATAAATTTAAAATGACTTTTAGAAGATATTTAATGAATAATTCATTAATAGCGGTAATACAATCCAACTTTTCAGAAAGAAATAAAATTCAAAAAATAATCTTGGTCGGGAAAAACAAATTAGATAATCCACACAATAGTTTAAGATATTTCATAACACCTAAAGATAAAAATATTTCGGAAGATGATATTTCAAGAATTGTTCAAAAATGTCTAAATAATGAGACTTTTGATGAAAAAGAATTTTACAATATAGCGAAAATAAAAGCTTATACATTACAAGAAATAAGAGAAAATGATTATCAAATTTCAATGCCTCAATATTTTGAGGATGAAATAAATCCAAATGAAATAAAATCATTAAGTGATATTGTTGGAGATTTAAAAGTGTCAAACCAAAACTTAATTAATACTTCAAATAATTTAGAGATTTTAACTAACAACTTATTAGATGGTATTAAAAATGTTCAAGAAAGTAATATAGAATTACCTAATATTCTGCCAAAAGCTGAGAAAAATATTTGGTTTGAAAAAGAAGATTCAGACGTTGCGAAAGCAATAAGATTTTTCAAAAATAAGGAAGAAGGGTGGACTAGAATAGAAATTAAGTTAAATTTGGATAATTTAACTAATGAAATTGAAAATATCAAAATTTTATATAAAGAAAATAGATTAAAAATTAAGAATAATTATTTTGAAATTAATACTAAAAAAAACAATCAATCACAAAATAAAGCATTACTAGCTGAATCTCTAATAATAAGTACAAAGCGAAATAAATATTGGAAAAACATAACGAAATACTTAGCTCCAAGACAAATAAAAATTTTTGAAGAATTTATAAAATTTTATTTTGAAGATTTAAAAGTTAATAAAAAATATTTTACAGATTTTACTACATCTGAAATGCATTCAACAATCGGGACACTAAGAGCTCTAGGTCTACTGAAATATCGTGCAGATATTGATAATATTTATGAACGATATTTCCCTTATGTAAGTTTATTAAATATTGAGGAGGATTTTTAATGAGAGAATTATCCGAAATATTTATAAAAAATTATAAATGCTTAAATGGGTTTAGTTTAGATTTAAATAAAAAAGCAGAAAAAGAAACACTTAATTTAAACTTGTTAGTTGGAAGGAACGGAGCAGGGAAAAGTACTTTTCTAGATGCATTATACGAAATTGCAACTCATATGGATAATCCTGATGCTATTTTTCAACATTATATAAAAGATAACATTGGAGAATTAATTTGTGGAAACTGTTCACCTAGAGACTATGAAAAAATTGAATCCGAGTCGAAGCACAGTTTCTGGAAAAAAGTTATAAAATTTTATACTGGTAATTCTAATAGAAATATTGAATATTTTGATAATATAACAGAAGATTTTATGTCATTTGAAAGGGAAGAAATTAAATATGTATTAAGTGCATTATTCCTTTCAGGGGTTTGGACAAACAATGATAATAAAACAATAATAGATAAATTCAAAAAAATAATTTTCAAAAATGAGGCAACATTTGAACCTTTTCAAGTGTGGCTTGATGTCAGGAATTATGACGAAAATACCTTTAAAATAAAAAATGTTAATTTTAATATAGAAAAAGTTACTGATGTAACACGTTTATATATATTTATTAATGATATAAAGGAAGAAGAATCTACATTTACAATTTTAAAAGTTTTATTGAATAGTCTAATTAATCAAGATTTTTGGAGCGAAGAAACAAATTCAATTATAAATACAGGATTTTTATATAAAAAATTAAATCAGTCCAAAGATGCTGAGAAGTTTTTGTATATCGATGAAACTCTATCAGATGGAGAGCTAGGGTTTATCCGAAGATTTGCTTTAGTAATGCTAATGAGGGAATTAAAAGGAGAAGAAAACCGTTCATTATTATTATTAGACGAACCAGAAACTCATTTTAATGAAAACTGGAAAAGGCATTTTATATATTTAATTAAAGAAGCCTTAAAAGAAACTTACCATGATGTTTTTATTGCAACTCATTCTGCAATGTTGATTACGGATGTAAAACGAGATGAATTATATCATTTTGAACTTGTAAACGACAAAATAAAAACATTCCCGGTATGTTTAAATACTTATGCAACAAATATTGTTGATATAGGTAAAGCTTTATTTGATTTGGAAGCAGACATTGGAGAAGCTTCAAAACAAGATATTGAAAATGCTATTAGCGGAGTTGATAAACAAGATAAAAAGCCATTATTTAGCTCAAAAGATGAGCAAATGGAAGCTTTAAATAAATTATTAAAAGAAGTAGGCCCTGGTGAATGGCGTTGGAAAATTAGAAGTAAGTTGAATCAAATAGATAAACAAGAAAATTGCCCATATTTACTAGATAAAAACAAAGAAGAAAAACAATAACAGATATATGGATTTTAAGTTAGAAAAAGTAAAATTAAATATTGATACAAATAGTTCAAAACATGAAATCAATCATGAATACAAACAGAAAATAAAAGAATTATTTGGACAATTTTGCAGTGAAATAAAAAACTACTTAAAAAAATATATTGGTGATAATGTTGATACAAAACCCGTCGATGATTTACAAGAAGATTATAATAATTTTTTTGAAGACCCTAATTACAAATTAAAATTTGAATATGTTAAAAAATATACATTTAAAAAAGATCTAAAGAATAACTACAGTAAAGCAGAATTAGAAAAAAATGATTTTAAAATATTAAGAGAAGATATAGATGAATCATTATGCAGTAAAGAAGATAAAGTTAAATTTATTATTGTAGAAATTTTATTAAATATTTTTCAAGAACTGAAAGACTATATCCAAATTAATTCTAGTTTAACGCCAAAGCAATTCTACAATTATAATTACTTTATTGATTCACAGCCACGCTGTTGCTTTTGTGGACAATTATTAGAAAGTTCCATTAAAGAAGATAAGGATAATAAAAATAAGAAAGAAGAATATCTGCATGCTGACATTGAACACATAATTCCAAAAGATCAGTTTCCACAGTTCACATTACATCCTGAAAATTGGGCTCCATGTTGTAAAGAATGCAATATGGGAGAAAAAAGAACCGCATTTTTTAAAGATGGTACTACTCAAGAAAAGATAGATAAATATAAATCAGCTATAAAAGCTTTAGGACTTGAATATAATAAATTACACCCATTAAAGTTATGGAATAATTACAAGATAACGTATAACAATTCTTTGAAAATTGAAATTAATAATAATCTGAGTGAAGAAGCAAAAGAATTTTTAAATTTTTATGGGATTGAGCATCGAATTGAAACAATGACATCACGTTGTTATGATATTTTATTCAATATAATTCAGCATTCGAATATTCGTTCTCCCGAATCTTTAGAACGATTTCTTGAAAATATGGCTTCAAGTAACTGGCATGAGATTAATGATGGCTATTCTTTAAATAATAGTCCACAAATCTGGCAAGAATTTATTGAAAGTATTTTGTATGATGAATGTAAACTTATGGCTCTTTGGGATGAAGTAAAATCTATGAATATGAGTATTTTTTAATATGAAAGAAAAATCTGCAAAGCACAATATAGGAATATGCAAATTCTGTGGTCAAAAAAAGAAACTAATAAAAGCTCATATTATTCCTAAAAATTTTTATTTATCACGAAAAAAAGATAGATATTTATGTATAAATTCTAAAACTGGAGAATACACCTTCCAACAAAATGGTGGATATGATTCGAATATTTTATGTTCCAATTGCGATAATCATATTTTGGGTGATTTTGATAAAGAGGGTTATCGAATTTTATTAGGTAATTTTAATAAATATAAGTATATACAATTACATCCACAATGTAAAATCTATCAGCTTGATAGTAATGATTTTGATTATACAAAACTTCGAAAATTCTTTATTTCAATTTTATGGAGAGCATCTGTATCCAAATTAGAAGAATGGTCTAATATAAATTTAGGAGGATATGAGAAAAAAGCGTATGAAATTTTAAAGGGTAAAAAAGAACACAATGAATTATTTAAAATTTTAATCTATAAAAACTGTTACACTGAAGATATAAATCAAGAAGTTCTTATTGCTAAAGGAAAAACATCAAAATATAAAAAATATGTTATTCAAATGGCTGGGTATCGTATTGAAATTATGGTAGATTCGGCTAGAATCACTAATAAATATAGGTTACAATATGAAACATACTTTTTAAATTCTACTTATGCTCATATTATTGAAACCCCTGAAGTGTCAAGACGAGTAAACCACGAATATAATTTGAGAATGAGAGAATTATATGAAAAAGGATTTGTCCCGCCAAAACCTTCGAGCATTAAATAATTTGATTATCTTTGATTTCTAAGTAATGAATACGACACCTAAAAGGAGGTCGTATGAGTAAAAGCAAGAAATACAAGATTAAACAAAAAGATTTTAGGAAGTTAGAAAAATTAGCTGAGCGGATTTACAACACAGTCACTGTAATTGATTATTTTTGCAGGACACAACAAGAAATTGAAGAGCTATATAATCTTGCCCCAATCGTAGAAAATTTAAGGCGAGATACTGATATTGTAAACGATTATTTTATAAATTATCCTGACAATAATAATTTTTAAATGGTGTTTAACTCCTATTTTAATACCGTTCAAATAGTGTTCAAAAAATGAATTGAGTCTGAATGATACGTTTTGAAAGAGTTTACTTGATATTTAACTTATTGAGAGTGATGAATGTCATTGCTATAAATATATATAAAGGCTAACAATGATTGAATTAGGCAAAAAATACAAACTAAAAAAGATTAGAGGTTTTGAGAACGCTGATAATGAGTATTACAAAGTAATCGGTTTTTACAACTTTGACACTGTAATTTGTGAAAAGGCATACGGTGAAAGATTTGTATTTATGAAAGAGTTTTTAATAGATCCAGATAAGCCTGATGAAATCTATTCGAATTTGATATTTGAAAGGAAAGAATGATGACTGAAAAAGACTATGCACTTTATGGAACAAAGGTTTTGAATTTAAAAACACAAGAAATCGGATTGCTGATTTGTATTTGGAAAAACAAGTTTGCTGATACCGAGATAGATTATGCCACTTATGTTGATAAGCAAGGCAAAAGATACAATATAGAACTTGATAGTATAAGAGGGTTTGAAGATGATTTTTGCAAAGCGAACAGTTGAACCTATGGTGAAACTTGTGAGCCTGCATCTGAAATGGAGCATAGCGAAATGAAATTGAAAAATAAACTTACAAGAGAAACCTTAGAAATAATTTATCCTGAATTTAGAAAAAAGTTTGCAAAGGAACTACAAACAGCTTTTGAAAGTTATCGTAGAACTCAATTAAATAAGTATTCTTATAACTTTAAAGATGATAATTCTATGGAATACAATTTCTATTTCCAATTACAATGGAACTTTAGCCACTTTGGAAATTCGAATTGGTATATTGAAAAGATATAAAATTATTTTTTTATATTAATAGAGCTTTTTACATAATTATCAATATT